>NZ_JAPZSS010000285.1:0-22274 GCF_027532015.1 Microcystis sp. LE19-131.1A
TCTTGTACTCTTGCGAGAGAGTATAGAATTAGGTTAATTTAACGCGATGTGCAACTAAAAACGACAGAATCAGGGTTCCAGAGGATACTTTATCTCTGCTGATTTCTGAAAGCCTTGTTGTAAATCAAGACTAAAAATATAGTTGCACACCGAGTTTAATTTAGCTTTTTCCCCTTAAACTAAAACCGACAAAGACGTAGTTTAAAGCGTTTCGGTATCCCCAAACCTCAAGGAATTGATAACGCTGCCATCCTTTCACCGAGCCAGTCTGAAAAGCTCTTAGGGTGTATAGTTGGTTAGCCCAGTTGTGATCGTTTGTTGTAGCATGGTGAACACAGTGCGCCCCTAGGCTAACTGGAAGGATGGTCAGCCGAATAAAGACTGCTCCTACTAATTCTATGTACCATTTTAACCACTCTAACCAGTGGTCTGAGCGCGGGGGGTAAGCACCCAAATATAGGGCAAAAGATTTACTAATTACCTGAGATTTAGCTCCCTCATTATCATCGGCTTCATAGGCCCAATTATGCTCCGGTAGCTGTTGCAAGAGTGCGGCTGCATAGGTTCCGAGTTGGGTAAATACCGCCCAGAGTAAGCAGATTAAACAAGAATGGGTTAAACCCGCACAAACAGAGGCCAAGAAAAGCACAATCAGGGTAGCTATTTGGTAGTTAATGGGAGCTTTAAGGAGATTAGTCAGGCGAGCAAGGAAGGTTTCTCCGTAAAACTTGGGAGAGAGTAATAACTTGCCCAAATTTTGCCAATAGAAGGCCTCTTCTTGGGCAAATTCAAAACCTAAATCTTCTACTAGGTAGGGGGTATTCCCTTTGTCATTCATGGTAGCTAGGTTTTTCGGCGGGTGGTGAATTAATAGGTGATCTTTTTTGAACAATGGAAAGGGCTTTTTCCCAGTAATTAAGGTAAGTAAACAACCTAAAAGATGGTTATAAGTGGGATATTGAGGGAAAAAAGCATTATGGGCGCAAAAGTGGGCTATTTCTTGCAATTGAGCCGCTCCAGCTACGGATAGCACCCATCCTAGGGGTATTAATTGCCAGTGGCTAAGAGCGATCGCTAATCCTCCTATATACTGGAGTATGCCATAGAGTAATTCTAAGGAGGGCGTGCTTTTCCAGAGAGGGGGGGTAAGGTAGTAGCCTGTTAGCCAGTCAAAGAAAGCTTGTACGAGACGATTATCGCTGAGTTGGAGCATCCCTAGGCGTGGATTATCCCTTAAAGCCGATGCTTGTGTTGGGGTGGGTTTTTTGAGTATCATGACAGTAGAAAATAAGTTGTACTGTCCTGAAAATGGTTAAATAACCAAATTCAGGCGGTTTTATTAGCTGTGCAGTTGTTCGATTTCTCGGTAGTGCTGAACTAATTGCCCATCACTTAAAAATTGCTTTGGAGAGATTTCTATCTCGATGGCGAGATTAATTACCCAAGCTTCTTTGGGTACATACCCCAAGCGATTTTTTAGCCTCTGGGTTAGTGATTTAATCTGGTAGTTTGAGATGTACATAAGCTCTGAATTAGACTACACTTTTAGCTTATTTCTAGCCCTTTTAATTGTCGAGGTAGTTTTTGTAGCATTTAGTAGTCAATTTGCCAAAGTATCATTAAGTAGCTAAAAGTAGCATTTTGTGAATTGTATTCTTAAAAGGAGAACCACAAGTACAAATGGGAGATAGAAAACCTAAGCCAGAAATTCCAAGTTCTTTAGGCAAAGAACTGTTTTTAAGCTGTGTGGAAAAAGTGATTCAATTGATAGAGCCTAATGGTATTACATCTATTCAAAAATGTTTAATCGAAGGGTTCGCACAGGGTTGGACTTATGAACACATAGCAAGAAAGTACGACTACTCCGAGGCGACGCTGAAAACGCACGCATCTCAAACTTTTTTTCCATTACTTGCCCAGGCATTTAACAAGGGATTAGAAAGAGATATAGAAAAAGTTAACAAGGCCAATGTCATCTCATTGGTTGAAGAGTATAATAGAAAAATAAGTGACAATGGGACTTTTTTACAGGATAAACTTAAAGAAAATAAGACAAAAATTAATATATTTACAGAGCTTAAAAATAAATTGTCTGGACAACAACAAGCAGAACTGAATCTGATCATAAAGTCGTACTTGCCAGATAATGACAATGCTAATTTTGAAGAAATCATCGATAAAATCATAAATATTCAAGATGATAAAGATTTATTAAGAATACTTTTTAGACTTACTCAAGATAGCAGAATTAATAGCTACAATCGCTCATACATTGAACAAACAATACAGGAGTTAAAGAAACCATTAAATATTACTGACACAGATTACAATGCTTGGATAGCAGAGATACCAGCAATTAATCCGGAACCTGACAATCGAGAAAATATTAACAACTATCTAATTATCAAAATAGAGGAGAGTAAAAGTCAAGCAAATACTTCCCATGAATATAAATTTGCTGCGTGTTTTCTACAGTTAAATACATCTCAAAGTCAAGGAAATAATTATATACCTCTTCCTGTAGATAGTAGCGTTAGCAAAGATGTTTATACTCAAAAAGATATAACGAACATTTTAACAAAAATTATTGAAGATTGTCATGAGCGAGGAGGTGCAAACTTAAATATTGAATTTTTCACCGATGGTAAGCTACTATATACTAACTTTGAATCTTGGGAATACAATTGCTTTGATAGCCTAACTCAACTTAAGAGAGTATATTTTGTTAATGTTCGTTCTCTTATGAGATTGGAAAAAATGTATAGTAAAATGCCAGCTTATCAAAATTGGAAAAGTAGATGGGAGAGATTAACAACAAATTCTATAGATACACAAACAGTTAATAACAGCGAGTCCTATTTGTGCCAAGAAACAACTCTATGGAGCAATCTTTGCGCTTCAACTCAAGAGGATTTAGAGCAATTCTTTAAAAGAAGCTTAAAATATGGCATACCTTTAGCCGTTGGGTCGCGCTGTCATGCTCAGGAAGCAAGTCACAGAACAGAAATTAATACCCTCTTACAGGGTATTCAAATCAATCAATTGTCCACAAGAGTTCAAGAGGTGAGGCGACAATCACCAGATAATTTAGAAGATGAACCCGAACATCTAGGACATCATCTATTATGCTTTTTAGAAGACCCTAATCGGACGCCACCCTTCCACTACTTAACATCTCAGCACCTAGGTTAACTAACTATGAATTCATGGAAAATCTTTAAAGGCAATCATGAAAAACGCTCAAAGGATGAGATTACCTGGCCAGAAATCCCACCCTGGCGAAGCTTCGCCACCAACAAATCCGAGGAGCGGGGAAAACAACTCATAGTTAACGATAAAACCATCGAAACCGTAAACGCAGCCATTCACCTACGCCGGCCTATTTTAGTCACAGGGAAACCGGGTACAGGGAAAACCTCCCTAGCCTACGCAATCGCCTACGAATTAGACTTAGGAGAAGTATTAGTCTGGCCAATTAATACCCGCACCACCCTACAAGAGGGATTATACTACTACGACGCGATCGCACGTTTGCAAGATTACCAATTAGAAGAAAAAAAAGACATAGGGCAGTATATCCGCTTGGGTCCCTTGGGGACAGCCCTCTGTCCGAGAAATTATCCCCGGGTACTGCTTATCGATGAGATAGATAAAAGTGACATCGACTTACCCAACGACCTCTTAAACCTTTTTGAAGAGGGAAAATTTGAAATCACCGAACTTTCCCGACTCGCTAAAGATACCGAAAACCAACCAATACCAGTACAAACCCATGACGGTGAATGGGAATCCATCCCCCAAGGAAAGGTAAGCTGCCAAAAGTCTCAGTTCCCCATAGTGATTATGACGAGCAACGACGAGAGGGATTTTCCCCTACCCTTTAAACGTAGATGTCTGCTCTTAGAAATCCCCGAACCCAACCCAGAGGAACTAAAAAAGATAGTAAAAAGCCATTTTAATTATAAAGAAGGCAGTCCCGAAAGTAGAAAAATAGAAGCAGCGATCGCAGAATATGTTAAAAAACGAGAAAAAGGGGAACTAGCAACGGACCAGCTTTTAAACGCCGTCTTTATGAGCATGGGCGAAAATAAACCCACAGATGCAGAATTAAAGTCCCTTACCGACCTACTATTTACCTATCTCACCGACACAGGCAATACATGACCCAAACCCTTCCCACACCAGAACTGATTGATAAATTTATCACCTTTGTCAAGGGCAGGGGATGGGACCTAGACAGTTACCAGATAGCTGATAGTTTATGGTGGTATGTCCTCACCCAAGAAGAGGAGGGAAAACCCCAACCCCCTACAGAGCCTAGGGAAGAAAAGAAAGAAACCCCTCCCACTAAAAACCCCCCCCAGGAGAGTAAAAACGAAACCCAAGAGCCAGCAGCCCCATCCGATGAAGTTCCCTTAATACGGGAGACAGAAGCACAAAAACAACCTGAGAAGATAGGCGCAGACACCCTACCCATTAGCCTCCCCGGCGCCAAATTCTGGCGAGAAACCCGAAAATTAGGGCGGGCAGTGCGTCCCCTCATCCAAAAGATAGACTCAGCCACCCAAAGACAAATAAACCTAAACAGCACCGTACAGAAATCGGCCGAGTATAGCATCGGCAAGAAAGATGGCAGTTTAGCCCTAATACCCGTTTACCAAGCCAAAAAAGTCCGTTCCCTAGAGGTAGTTTTACTGATTGAAGAATGGGCCTCCATGGTCTTTTGGAAAGAAATGGCTGGGGAAATCCGCGATTGGCTAGAACAAATCGGCGCATTTCGGGATGTCAAACTCTACCGCATCGGATGGGACGAAGACAGGCAAAATTTAGCCATCCGTACCTACTCTAACGATACTTGCTCAATTCACCCAAAAGATCTCATCCATCCTCGCGGCGAAAGACTTATCCTCTTCTACAGTGATTGTACTTCCCCAGACTGGTATCAAGGACGCTATAACCAAGCTCTTCAGGACTGGGGAAAACACCAAATCGTCACCCTGCTTTCTCCCTTCCCGGAAGCAATGTGGGAAAGAACCGCCCTTAGTCGAGGTTGGTTCGTCTCCCTAGTCAACCAAACCCCCCGGAAACCTTCACAAAACTGGAGATTTACCTCCATCCCCCTGCTACTACAAATTGAGAACGAAGAGGAAAATCAACATATTCTCAGAGAAACAATCCAAAAAACCTACTTTCCCCTACCCACCATCTCCCTAACCCCTTCATCCTTAAAAGCTTGGGCGCTCGTTCTCAGTGGTGACAGCAACGCCACCTGTGCGGGGGTACTACTAGAAAAATCTCCCCAAAACAGAGAAATACCCGCAACTATTTCTCCGGAGATGTCTGGGAAGCAAGCTCTAGAACTATTCGCTAGTACCGCCTCACCTCTAGCTTGGGAATTACTGAAAAAATTAGCCGCAGCCCCGGTAAATCTTCCCATCATCCGTCTTATCCAAAGCAAACTTTTAAGCGCCTCTAACCCCCTAAACATAGCAGAAGTCATCCTTAGCGGTTTTCTTAAAGTCTATCTAGGAGGGGAACCAGTGAAGTGGGACAAAGGAGGTAAATTTAACTTTCATACTCCCGACCACAGCCTAGATTTTGAATTTGATGATGAGGTGAGAGAGCTTCTGCTCACTGAACTAGGGAATAGCCGCGCCTTAGAGGTAATTTTTGTCCTCTCGGAATACATCGCCCAAAAACTCAACCTGAGTACCACCACCTTTTTTGGTCTTATTCTTACCAATCCCCAGGTTCTCCTCGGCAAAGAAGCTGCTAATCTAGTCCGCGCCTTTGCCAAGGTATCTGCTAAGGTTTTCCAAAAGCTAGGGGAAGCAAAGTACCAAGAAATTAGCCAAAAGCTGCAATCTATGGTTGACTCACCTCCACCCCCACCGGTTGAGGAAAAGTGGCTAAGGAAATATAAAACCGTAACCATAGCGAAGGTAAAAGAGCTTACGGGAGGAGAGGAAATATTGTTTCAACTGCTCAAGGATAGACTTAAGGATTTCAGCGTAGAAGATGGGGAACTGTATCAGCGCCTTCGTTTAACCCCTGAGCAGCTTAAAATTTTGGCAAGCGAAGAAATAACCGCCGAGACAATCCCAGTCCAGTTTAGGGAAGTCTTGGATAACACAGAAGAAGAAATCATCACCCAGAAATTTAACCTAACCCTGTTCAAATCTGAAACCGTTTTTGTGGATGAGAGGGGACAAATTACCGCCAAAGAACCCGTGAGAGCCTTCTACTTTGAAGAAAATCCCCCCAGCTTAAAAATGCTCTATATTCCTTCGGGGGAGTTTTGGATGGGAACCGAAGCGGAGGAAATAGCGCGGCTAGTGGAAAGATACGATAGCGATTGGTTCAAAGGAGAATCCCCCAGACATTTAGTAAAAATCGCCCCGTTTTACCTAAGTCAAACTCCGATTACCCAAGCTCAATGGTTATATATTGCCCGAAGAGAAGATTTAAAAGTAGAGCGAGATTTAAAACCAGAGCCATCGCGGTTTAAAGGCAGCACAAACCCCGTTGAAAATGTATCTTGGTTAGATGCCGTAGAATTTTGCCAAAGGCTCTCTAAAATGACCAAGAAACAGTATCGGCTACCCAGTGAGGCGGAATGGGAGTATGCTTGTCGTGCTGGAACCACCACCCCCTTCCACTTCGGAGCAACCCTCACCTCAAATTTAGCTAACTACGATGCTACGAAACGCTTTGCTGAGGAACCAGCAGGAGAATATCGCGAGAAAACCACCCCCGTGGGGCAATTTCCCCCCAATGGTTTTGGTTTGTATGATATGCACGGAAATGTCTGGGAGTGGTGTCAGGATGACTTCTGGGAAAATTATGATGATGACTTCTGGGAAAATTATCAAGGCGCACCTAGGGATGGTAGTCCTCGGCGAGAAAAGAGCAAAAAACAGCAAAATCAGGCAAATAAAGCTCTGCGGGGCGGTTCTTGGTACAGCAGTCCGAGTTTCTGCCGTTCCGCTTGCCGCAACAGCTACGACCGCCGCTACCTCTTCAACAGCGGTTTTCGGGTGGTGTGCGGTGCTGGGAGGACTTTGTAACCCTTTTTCTCTTTTTTCCCTTTTTACCCTTTTTCGATTTTTTTGAACAAATGTACTAAATGAGGTTGGCTGATCAGTAGCTGGTTATAATTAAATTGAAGACGGGTTTTGGGTTTCCCCCTTATCAAGGTAGGGTTGATTCATGAATCAACCCTACAATCAACCCTACAATCAACCCTACAATCAACCCTACAATCAACCCTACAATCAACCCTACAATCAACCCTACAATCAACCCTACAATCAACCCTACAATCAATTAATACTAGGATTCATCATGTACCAAATCACTCTTTCCCTACCCGATGAAACCGCTCTCGCTTTACATCTCACCCCAGAACAACTAGCACAGGAAATCTCTCTTCTTGCTGCCATTAAACTTTATGAATTGGGAAAACTTTCCTCTGGCACTGCTGCTAACTTAGCAGGTATTCCGCGAGTTGTTTTTCTCTCTAAACTTGCAGACTATGGAGTTGATACCTTCCGACTCAAGGAAGCAGAATTAATCGAGGATCTGGCTAATGCCTAACGTCATGCCGATACATCACCGATTCAATACCTCTATCAGACTAACTTACTTGACTTACTACCGAACTTTTACGGACAGATAATTATTCCTTTTTCAGTAGCTCAAGAGTTAGCCGTTGGAAAAGCTTCTGGAATCTCTTTACCTGATATAACCTCCTTAAGTTGGATAATTATTCAACAAGCAAAATCAGTTTCTCTTTTACCCCTTGTCACTGATTTAGGAAAAGGAGAAAAAGAAGTATTAGCTTTAGCAATAGAAATTACCGATTCTCTCGCTTTACTTGATGATAGCTTGGCGAGACGATATGCAAATTTATTAGGAATAAAACTTACTGGCACAATGGGAATATTATTAAAGGCTAAACAAAATGGTTATATACACCGTATTGAGCCAATTCTTAATCAACTAGAATTGCTGAAGTTTCGCTTAGATGCCACTACTCGTACTTCTGTGTTAAAATTAGCTGGTGAAGGATAGAGTATAAAATCAATTTTTAATTTAATTATAATTACTTACTTAGGGCTTGCTGAAAAAGTACGGGCGAAGCATTCGGATAGAAAATCTACGGTTTCACCGATAGGTTATGCCCGAATGCTTCGCCCCTACGGGACGCGGGCCGATACAGAACACTAAAACCCTTACCTCGTCTATATTTCATATTTATTCAGCAAACCCTACTTATGCCTACAATAATCATCCAAAAGACACAAAAACGTCTTTTAATCTATAGAGAAAAACTCACCGATGACCTAGACATAGAATTAGTCAAAATACCATCGGGAACCTTTACAATGGGTTCTTCAGAACAAGAAAGTAGTAATAAAAGTGAAAAGCCTCAACACAACGTTACCCTGAAAAACTTCTTGATGGGTATTTATCCCATTACCCAAGCTCAATGGTTATATATTGCCCAAAGAGAAGATTTAAAAGTAGAGCAAGATTTAAAACCAGAGCCATCGGAGTTTAAAGGCAGCACAAACCCCGTTGAAATGGTAAGTTGGTTAGATGCTGTGGAATTTTGCCAAAGGCTCTCTAAATTAAGTAAAAGAAAATATAGGCTACCAACGGAAGCTGAGTGGGAGTACGCTTGTCGAGCGCAAACCAAACCCTTAAATCTCGACAAAGGAGAAACCTACCCCCCCTATCACTTTGGGGAAATTCTTACCCCAGATTTAGCCAACTATAATAACAATCTCACAAAAACCACCCCTGTTGGGCAATTCTACGCCAACGACTTTGGTTTATATGATATGCACGGAAATGTCTGGGAGTGGTGTCAAGATGATTGGTGCGAAAATTATAAGGAGATAAAAAAGAGCAAAAAACAGCAAAATCAGGCATATAAAGCTCTGCGGGGCGGTTCTTGGTACAACTATCCAGATGACTGCCGTTCCGCTTCCCGCAACTTCGACGTCCGCCGCGACAACTACTACTACGACGGTTTTCGGGTGGTGTGCGGTGCCGGGAGGACTTTGTAACCCTTTTTCTCTTTTTTCTCTTTTTACCCTTTTTCGATTTTTTTGAGCAGATGTACTATATGCGTACTATAAAAGGATTGAGAGAATTATCATGAGTAGAAAACGGGTTACTCAACGGATTTAGGATAAATTGCTTGTTGAGACGAGACAAGAGGCAACAGTAAAGGGATTGGGGGAAGTTCAACTAATCTTAAGAATAAGCGGTTTAAATGCGTCTTAGTTTACATCAACAGCTGCTCATGGCTCTCCTATTCTTTGTGTGATCAGCTTAACTTACATAGGACTGATCGATCTTTGTGTCCTCTGTGTCTCTGTGGTTCCTTCCACTCGCTCGCCAGCAGGACTGTATCAGCTAAAGTGGTAGAAATTGACCAACGATTCAATTCCCCAGTGGAGAAAGTGCGATCGCATTGATGGTCTTAACTCGCTTGGGATTCGGTTCGCGCATGGTAGTAACCGGAGATGTCACCCAAACCGATTTACCGCAACCACAGGAATCGGGGTTAATTGCCGCTCAAAAAATCCTAAAATCAGTAGAAGGGATCGCTTTTTCTTACCTATCGCGGGCCGATGTGGTGCGTCATCCCTTGGTACAAAAAATCGTCTCAGCCTAGGAACAGCACGAAAAATAACAGATTATGGATATTAAAAATGGTTTCGTCGATGCGGTGGGTAATACTCCCCTAATTCGTCTCAATAGTTTTAGCGAGGAAACCGGCTGCGAGATTCTCGGTAAGGCCGAATTTCTTAACCCCGGTGGTTCGGTCAAGGATCGGGCCGCTTTATATATTATTCAAGAAGCGGAAAAAGCCGGTACTCTCCAACCGGGGGGGACCGTTGTCGAAGGAACCGCCGGCAATACTGGCATCGGTTTGGCCCATATCTGCAATGCTAAAGGTTATAAATGCCTGATTATCATTCCCGATACCCAATCCCAAGAGAAAATCGACCTCTTAAGAACCCTTGGCGCGGAAGTGCGTACTGTTCCCGCCGTTCCCTACCGAGATGCCAATAATTACGTTAAATTATCGGGGAGATTGGCCAGTGAGATGGAAAATGCTATCTGGGCCAATCAATTCGATAATCTGGCTAATCGTCGCGCTCACTACGAAACCACCGGCCGGGAAATCTGGGAACAAACCGACGGTAAAATTGATGCTTGGGTGGCTGCCACGGGAACCGGGGGAACCTACGCGGGGGTGGCGATGTTTTTAAAAGACCAAAATCCCCAGGTGCGTTGTGTGGTGGCGGATCCGATGGGTAGCGGTTTATATAGTTATGTGAAAACCGGGACAATTACCCTGGAAGGTAGTTCAATTACGGAAGGGATTGGTAATAGTCGTATTACGGCTAATATGGAAGGCTCACCCATAGATGATGCCATTCAAATTGATGATCCCACTGCCATCAAAGTTGTTTATCAACTATTACAAAAAGATGGTTTATTTATGGGGGGTTCTGTGGGTATTAATGTTGGTGCTGCCGTGGCTTTAGCTAAACAAATGGGGCCAGGCCACACCATCGTTACTGTTCTTTGTGATGGTGGGTCTCGTTATCAATCTCGTTTATATAATCCTCAATGGTTAGCTGAGAAAGGATTGGCTTAAATTGTACTGATAACTGATAACTGATAACTGATAACTGAATTAATGATCCTTCCTGAATTATTTGACCTTTGGCAAGAAACCCTAGAATGGCAACCCGATGGGGCCCAACAAGCGCGATTTCAACAACTTTATGAGTTGATTTTAGAGGGTAATCAACGTTTTAATCTCACCCGAATTACCCAACCAGAGGAGTTTTGGGAAAAACATCTTTGGGATTCTTTATCGGGTTTAGCTTGGTTAGAAAAATCCCAGCCGGATCTATTGACAAAATCCCTGTCAGTCATTGATTTGGGGACCGGGGCCGGATTTCCGGGGCTGCCAATTGCGATCGCATATCCCCATTGGTCGGTGACTCTCTTAGATTCCACCCAAAAAAAGATTAATTTTCTTGAAGAAGTTATTGACAAATTAGAGTTAAATAACACGAAAACTCGTTTAGGTCGGGCGGAAATCGTCGGGAAAAACCTTAAACATAACTGTGCTTATGATATCGTCTGTTTGCGAGCGGTAGGTAATGTGGATATCTGTGTTAACTATGCTTTGCCTTTCCTGAAAAAGACCGGAATCGCTATTCTCTATCGTGGTCAGTGGTCCGCGCAGGATAGTTTAAGTTTAGAGGAGAATCTAGGGAAAGCTGGCGGTAAAATCCTCGAAATTGCCAGTTTTACCACTCCCTTAAGCCAAAGCGTCCGTCATTGTCTATATATCTGCAAGGGATAACTCTAAGCGGTGAGAGGATGGAAAAAGAAAGCCAAGGCCAGGATAGTATATGTAGCTAAGAGTAACATTCCTTCTAACCAATTCGATCGCCCATCACTACTAATCGAATTAGCTAACCACACCGCCACAGCCACTGCCACCAACTCAAAGGGATTAAAATTTAGATCCATGGGCTGACCGATAATATAACCCATGATAACCAAAACCGGAGCCACAAACAGGGCGATCTGCATACTGGAACCGACGGCCACAGATACCGATAGATCCATTTTATTCTTAAGGGCGACGGTGACAGCCGTAGCGTGTTCGGCCGCATTACCGATAATAGGCAAAAGAATCACCCCGGTAAACAGCGCCGTTAAACCTAGCTGTTCCGTAGCCTCCTCTAGGGATGCCACCAATAACTCCGATTCTACGGCCACAGCGATGGTAACGATCAATAAAATCAAAGACCAAAACCAGATTTTCGGCCTTGCGGGGTTTTCTCCAGCGCTTTCCTCCTCAATACCAGCAACCCCGACATCATAGAGATAGGTGTGGGTTTTCATGGAAAATAAGAGACTTAAACCATAGACGAAAATTAACACCGCTGCCACGGCCACGGATAGACGCTGTAGGACTATTTCCCCGACTCCCGTGGAGGTAAATTGCACGGCAGTGGGTAAAAGGAGCGCCACCACCGCTAAATTCATAGCTGAGGCATTTAAACGAGCGGTTATCGGTTGAAATTCCTGTTCTTTGAAGCGTAAACCGCCTAAAAACATCGATAATCCCATAACTAAGAGTAAATTACCGATAATTGAGCCAGTAATCGTCGCTTTTACCACATCGATGAACCCTTCCCGCAAAGCGACATAGGCGAGAATTAATTCTGTGGCATTGCCAAAGGTGGCATTCATCAAACCGCCAATATTTGGCCCAACCACCACCGCAATCGCTTCCGTGGCTTCCCCCATGTAGGCCGCTAGGGGGATAATGGCTAGACAAGCGGTGATAAAAACTACCGTTCCGCCCCAGTGTAACAGGGAACCGGCGATCGATAGCGGCACAAAAATTAATAAGATGGCGAAAATGGTGTTTTTGCTTAACATAAAGTGGTTAATTTTGTCAAGATAATTTTATTTTGATTGGGTTGGGAACTGAGGGGGACTAGAATCGGATTCTAGCCAAAATTCCCCGGTAGAACCGGTTATTATCCATAATATTGCCCTAAAACCGTCTCTGAGGGACTTTTCTAGGGGTTCGGGGGGTGATTGGGAGGGAACAGTCACCGGTTTAATCACGATTCCACGACTACCAAAAATAATTTCTCCCACTAATCGCGCCCTTCTCATGTGATTATCAGAAGTGACTAGATAGACGCTATCAATACCTTGGGCTTTCAGTTGATCGGCTAGGCTAGTAAAGTTAGTGACAGTATCTCGCGCATTATAATCGAGATGGAGACGTTCTGGGGGAATTCCCGCTTTTTTAAAAATCTTTTGCACATATCGTCGCGGACTACCGGAAGATACCCAAATCGGTAGATCGGGATATTCCTTAGCTAATTTTGCCGCAAAACGTTCTCGATCGGCATGACCTCCCAAAACAAAAATCGCTTCCGGTTTTAGCCACTGCTGACGTAAATCGAGGTACAACCAGCCTAAACCCGCCAAAATTAGCGGAATAGCCAGCAATTTTAACCTAAATTTGCCTAACTTCCCTTGCGGAGAAACTCGCTTTTTTCTCTGAGAATTAGCCTTGAGAACCATATAACAGTGATCGGTGAGCGGTTGTCAACCTTCAGCTTTGTGGATTAAAGTGATCGAGGGTGAGGATCATCGAACTCACATTGACGTAGGAGATGGGGATTTTATTCCCTAACTGACCGATAATTTTCCCAGAACTCAGGTTGATTGATGCGGTCGCTTACATACCCCACCAACGGGCCACCGCTTCCGGAAGGGGTAGCAAAATACTTAATAATAAAGCTAGGGAAAATAAACCTAATAAATCTCGTTTATTATCCAATTCGGTGACATCATTTAAAGCAGGTTGATCGCTGACTGGCATTAATAAAAGAATAATCGCCCAGAGTAAAAAATCTGGCTGCACTAGGGCTAAAATAAACATGAATAATCGAGTTAATTGACCGATAATTATGGCGGTTTTCTGCCCATACATGGCGTGAACAATATGACCACCATCCAATTGACCAACGGGCATTAAATTCAAGGCCGTAACGATAATTCCCACATAACCAGCTACCGCTAAAGGATGTAAATGGATGGCTTTTCCTGCGATTAAATTACTGCCGAGAGCTAGTTTAGCTACGATAGACAAGAAAAAAGAAAACTGCGGATTTAAGGCCTGAAAATTTAATAAACTGCTTTGATTAGTTAGGGGAACTATTTCCGAGAGGGACAATCCCCAAAATAGTAGAGGAATAGCGATAATTATACCCCCCAAAGGACCGGCCACCGCCACATCAAATAAAGCTTTGCGGGTGGGTACAGGGGATCGCATTTGAATAAAAGCCCCGAAGGTGCCGAGGAAGAAAGGAATGGGGATAAAATAGGGCAAAGTAGTTTTAATTTTATATTTAACTGCTGTAAAATAATGACTGAATTCGTGCAGTCCTAAAATAGCAATTAAGCCCAAACTGTAGGGTAAACCTTGCAATAATAAACTAGAATTATTTTCTAATTGTTGGGCGGTAATGCCACTTAATCCCGCACCGACCACTGTGGTGGTTAAGATAGTTAATAACAATAAACCCAGGGCAAGAAAGGGGCGAGTAACTTTTTCAGTTTCTATGGTTTCTGTTTTTTGCTGCCAGGGATTAGCCACAAGAGCGAAAAAAGGTTGTCCCTGAAAACTTTCTTGGAAAAGCAATAAAAAGCGATCACCAAAAACCTTTTCCACATTGTTTTTAATCACTTGATAAGCTTCTTCGGGAACTGCTCGCAATTTCCCCCGACAGAGAATTGCTTGGGGACGATAATCGATATTTTGCAGATAATAAATACCCCAAGGAAAACAATCTCGTAGGGATTTTTCCTCTTCAGCAGTGATCGGTTTTAAATCATTTTTAGGTGCAGGATTATCAATATTTTCTAGGACTAAATTCGCTTTTTCTAGCGGTGATGGGGAGCTTTCTTGGGGAGTAACCCGACCCTTTTGTACTAACCACCAGTACAAAAAAGGGCAGATCACAAAAGGACCGATCAGCAAAAATGCCGGCATGGGGGTATCCTGTCCATAGATTAACGTCCAGCCGGTCCAAATAAGAGCCGGAGTCATCAGGACTAACCAAATTAACCAAACTGGTGTTGTCGTGATTTTGGCCACGCTACGCTTGACCATAAAATAAGTGAAACCACCAAGAATCCCTAATAACAACCACATTTCCATATCGGCTCTTTTCTCTTGAATAAAAAGCGGCTAATTTCAGCCCGCCCGGTCATCGATCGTGCTAAATTGTAAACCGCATTGATTGTGATTTGGATAGGCAAACCATGCGATCGGAAACCGAATCGTCTCCTTTAGAGGTTAGCAAAACCACAAAACCCCCTCGATTAATTCTAGAAGGTTTATACGCTTTCTCGCCTAATCGGGAAACCCTAGGGGGAACCTCTTATCTTATTGTAGAAAATACTGGCAATATTCTGGTGGATTGTCCTGGCTGTGACGAGAGCGAGCGGGATTTTCTCCGAGAAAAGGGTGTCCGTTACTTATTTTTTACCCATCGCGGTGGTCAGGGTAAGCAGAGCGATTCTCTGCAAAGTTTACTTAATTGTGAGATTATTCTACAGGAACAGGAAGCCTATCTGCTTCCTCACCGTCAAATTACCGTTTTTCAGCAGCAAATCCAGTTATCTCCTACTTGTAGCGGTTTTTGGACTCCTGGCCATTCTCCCGGTTCCTCCTGTCTCTACTGGAACCGTCACGGGGGGGTTTTATTTACCGGTCGTCATCTTCTCCCCGATACTAATGGTCAACCGCAACCCCTACAGACCGCGAAAACTTTCCACTGGCTGCGGCAATTGCGATCGCAAAGGGCTATTTTAGACCGTTTTAGTCCGGAAACCCTCTCTTATCTTTGTCCGGGGGCTAATACCGGCTTTCTGCGCGGTCGGGGAATTATCGATCGCGCCTACGAAAAAATCAGCGCCAATCCTCTTAACTAGGGTCTGCTGAATAAATCTAAAAACCTTGTTGGATAACGCTTTTAGACTTTTTTTCCCTCAAAAAGTGCCGACCATTGGAGTGATTGGGGGGAAATTTTAGGGACTTTTTCCCTGAAAATTAGGTAATTGACCACCTGAAAATGGATAAAACCCTACACCCCACACCCCACACCCCACACCCTACCCCCACGAAAAACTTTTTGCCGCAAACCTTAACTAAAGACTTTTTAGAAGCTGCATCGTTCAATTCCCAGAAATTATGAATTTAACCGTTAAAGACTTGGGTGAACAGGGATTGCTACCGATTCTGCAAAAATATTGTCCTGCGGAGATTATCGGTGATGATGGGGCGATTTTATCCCTGAAAGAGGGTTACTCTCTCGTCGTCACCACTGATGTTTTAGTTAATAACGTCCACTTTAGCGATATTACCACCTCTCCGGAAGATGTGGGCTGGCGAGCGGCGGCGGCTAATTTATCCGATTTAGCGGCTATGGGGGCAGAACCCCTGGGAATTACGGTAGGATTGGCTTTAACTCCCGATCTAGCCATCGATTGGCTAGAAGGACTCTATCGGGGTCTTAGCTCTTGTCTGCAAGTATATCAGACGGCGATCGTTGGTGGCGATGTCTGTCGGGCCACGGAGATTAACATCAGCATCACTGCCCTGGGACAAGTGGCAAAAAATGAAGAAATTAGACGTTTTAACGCAAAAGTTGGCGATAGTATCGTTATTACTGGTTATCACGGTTTATCGCGGGCCGGATTAGAGTTACTCTTGCACCCTGAAACCGGGAGGAATTTAAATTCCTCCCAAAAAAAGCGATTAATCCAAGCTCATCAACGGCCGCGACCGAGACTTGATTGCATACCACATTTACAAAAAATTGTCAAGCAATTTCCCATCGCCGGCATGGATAGCAGTGACGGGTTAACAGATGCCATCATCCAAATTTGTCGCTGTAGTGGGGTTGGTGCCGAAATCGAGCGGATTCCCCTGCATCCAACCCTGAAAGAATATGTAGGAGCCGAAAAAGCTCTAGAATGGGCTTTATACGGCGGTGAAGACTTTGAGTTAGTTTTGTGTTTACCCCCGGACAGTGCCAGAGAATTGCTGGAGAAAGTGGGGTCCGGGGGGGCGATAATCGGTCAAATCGTCCCCGGGAGAGAGATAAAATTAGCCGACGGTAGAAACCTCAGTTTAAGCTCTGGATTTCAACATTTTTAGCCTCTATAAATCGCCAAAACCTTTCTTTTTCTTGATTTTCTTCGGTTTTTTCGGGCTGCCACCTTGACCGCGGAACCCCGGTTGATTGCCACCCCCAAACATTCCGCCACCCATCCCGGGCATCCCCGGCATAGCGGGCATTTGTCCCCGTCCCATCTGTTGCATCATCGTTCGCATTCTGGTGAAATTAGCAATTAGTTTGCTAACTTCTGTTTCTGGATGTCCCGAACCCTTGGCAATGCGACGACGACGATTAGGAGACTTAGCCAATAAATCGGGGTTAGCGCGTTCCTCCGTGGTCATGGAATTAATCATCGCTTCCGTGCGTTTTAACTCTTTTTCGCCCTTTTCGATGTCTGTCCCGCTCAGTTTGCCCAGACCGGGGATTAACTTGAGGACTCCCCCCAGGGAACCCATATTTTTTAACAGCCGCATCTGTTTGAGGAAGTCATTAAAATCAAACTTAGCCTCTAAAATCTTGGCCTGCATTTTGGCCGCGTCTTCTAGGTCTAACTGTTCCTGAGCTTTTTCCACTAGCGTCAGGACATCACCCATATTGAGGATGCGACTGGCGAGGCGATCGGGATAAAATGGCTCTAAAGCTTCTACTTTTTCGCCAACCCCAACAAATTTAATCGGTTGTCCCGATATTTGCCGCACTGATAGGGCTGCCCCACCGCGAGTATCGCCATCAAGTTTGGTGAGAATTGCCCCCGTGATGCCAATTTGTTGGTGAAAAGTGTGGGTGAGATTGGCCGCTTCCTGACCGGTCATGGCATCCACCACTAATAAAGTGTCGTCGGGGTTGACAATTTTCTTGATTTGTGCTAGTTCGCCCATCATCTGGGTGTCTATCTGCAAACGACCGGCGGTGTCGATGATAACCGTATCTACGCCCAATTCTTTGGCTTTTTCCACACCTTGACGGGCGATATCGACGGGATTAGCCTGAGAACCCATCTCGAAGACGGGAACATTTATCTGTTTACCGAGGGTGATTAATTGGTCAATGGCCGCCGGACGGTAAACATCGGTAGCCACCATCAGGCAGCTTTTGGACTGTTTGCGGAGATATAGGGCTAATTTGGCGGTGGCGGTGGTTTTTCCTGTCCCTTGCAACCCGGCCATTAAAATTACGGTGGGGGGTTTATCGGCCTGGGCTAGGGGAACGTTACTTTCCCCCATAATTTTGACCAATTCATCATAGACAATTTTGATAAATTGCTGGCCGGGATTGACTCCGGAAATAACTTCAGCACCGAGGGCTTGTTTCTCGACCTCAGCAATAAATCCCTTGACTACCTGTAGGTTAACATCTGCTTCTAATAAAGCCCGCCGGACTTCTTTGAGGGTTTCTTGTATATTGGCCGAGGAGATTTTATCTTGACCTCGTAATTTTTTCCATGCGTCTTCTAAGCGGTCGGCCAGTGCGTCGAACATAGTTTCGGAATTAAATTTTTAACTAGATCGATTTTATCTCAAATGTCGGGGGAAGACCCCCGTTCTTACCCTGTCATTGGTCAGGGATCGGCGGCAAAGTTCGATCGAATGTTAAACTGAGTCTGTCTTAGCTTCGGAAGTATTCGATCGCTGCAGGAATCGATTCAAGAGAAAACCGAGGAGCAGAGCCTTAAATTCCAGGTCGTCAGTGAACTGTTTGTAGAAGCTGAAAGGTTCATCTGATTAGCTGGAAACCCTATCCGGCAAAGGATTAATTCAATTTAGCTCTGGAAAAAAACACAAAAGACTTATCTGGAAGGTGTTTCAATCCTTTAAGCTCCTGATAAACCGCCGAGAAGCATACCAAACTCAGAAGAGCCATAATTATTCTCAATTATAAAAATTGAGATAGTTTGTGCCGCTTAAATAAAGAGGTTTTGATAACCAAATTAAAGCATATCTCAAGAGTTTTGAGTTAAAAGTAAAACTTCAGGTTTTTATTTATGACAAATGTACCTATTAACTAATTTTCCCAAAAAATTAGTTAGCCTATAATCATAACATATAATTAATTTGCAAGAGTTCTAATATCCGAATTAATTATCGAAGCTGGTGGCTCTTCTAGGTTCTGTGTGATAAGTTTAACTTACATAGGATCGATCTTTGTGTCCTCTGTGTCGGTCGGGTTTCTTCCACTCCCGCGCCAGCAGGGCTGTATCTTAGAATACATTTTACCCACCAAATCCAAGAGAGCCATCTCTCTCCCCAATCCTTTTACTGTTGCCTTTTCCAAGAGTGCGAGAGTGCCTCATCTCAACAAGCAATTTAAATTCGCAGGCAGCTTATCATCTAACCCTGACATTAGCCAATTTTGTTAGATAAGAACTTTTTTAAGAATTATGATCGGCCTATAATAGTAACTGTAGTCACCCCTATCCTTTAGGGATAATTCTTGGTTTAGGGTTGATGTCCTTCAGCGCAAGCGAGATAGGTTATGAAAATTAGCGAACTAGAAAACTACTTGGCTCAGATTAAGTCAGAGATTGGTGACATCGATATCGTCTATCAATGTCGTAACCAGCACTATAGTTGGTTGGACAAAATTAGAAGCCATCAACTGAAAGTGTTAAAAAATACCGCAGACACTAAATTATTGATTTCTCTGCAATAGCCATTTTCTCTTGCTAGATGCCAGCAATGCCATAGAATCCGCCTAATCTGCTTAACAGTTTATCTTTTCTTCCCTGTCGATAGGTTCTTAAACCAGCCGCGTCGCCAAAAGAAAATGATTAAACTGAAAGCAACGGTTAGCATCAACACCCAGACGAACACATAGCCCCAATACCATTCTAATTCGGGCATATTATAGGGGGATTTATCAGTATTAAAGTTCATGCCATAAATACCGACAATGAAGGTGAGCGGGATAAAAATCGTCGAGATTACCGTTAAAGTTTTCATAATCTCGTTCATTTTATTACTCACGGAAGACAGGTAAAAATCCATTAAACCATTGGCAAATTCCCGGTAATTTTCGATAACATCGAGGATTTGTACTACATGGTCATAACAGTCTCTTAGATAGGGTTTAATGGTTGTATCGATGACAATATACTCATCGCGTAAAAGCGCATTGAGGGTGTCCCTTTGCGGCCAAATTGCTCGTCGCAGGGAGAGTAATTCCTGACGTAGTTGGTAGATTTTTGATAAAATTTGTTCCGTGGGACTAGCTAAAATTTCGTTTTCTAACTCCTCGATTCTTTCTCCGTAGGACTCTAAAACAGGAAAATAACCGTCAATAATTGCATCCCAAATCGCATAGGCTAAATAACCCGATTTTTGCTGCCGGATGGAACCTTTATTTAAACGGATTCTTTCCCTAACTCCTTCCAAAGAATCGTATTGTCCTTCTTCCTGCACGGTTAAAACATAATTCTTCCCGACTATTAAACTGATTTGTTCTAACAAAAAACTCTGATGATCGGTCAGGATGGCCATTGGCACTATAATTAAAAGATAATTATCGCATTCTTCTACTTTTGGTCTTTGGGGAATACTGACTATATCCTCAAGGGTTAAGGGATGCAAATGAAAAATTTCCCCCAACTCTTGCAGTTTATCTTCATTACCCAAACCGACGATATCAATCCAAGAGATGGAATCATTGGATAAATATTTAAGACAGTCTTGAGGTAAAAGATTATTAACTCTAGTGGCTTGTTGGGAGTTATAATTAACTAAAAATATCTCGGTAGCAACGGCATTTTCATCGATGGTGATTAACCCCGGCATCGTCCCGGGTTGATTATAGTGATAATCGTAAAGGTGGGGTTTTGTCTGGGAGGATTTTCGCCCTTTTTTATACCTAGTTAATCTTTTGTTATTGCTCATAGTTGAGATCGATCGCTGTTTGCCTTTTTCTTAGCATTGATCGCTCAAACATTCCTCAATTTTTAGCTAACTTTAAGATTGTCCCAGACTCTTAAAAAACGAAGATTAAACGTAAATGCCAATTATTAGCCGTTTCCCTCTCGATTTCGATGCGACGGATAAACTCACGAAAATAAAAACGGCGCTCTATTTCCGATAAATCTCGCCAAAATTGCGGAAAAGCAACGGCACGAGCGATAATAGTCAGGTTATCGGGGGGTAATTGGTCTAAACGTCCTTGAATCTGCGCGATCTCGTTTTTCAGTTTATAGGCCCGTAGATTAGCCGTTTCTTGATCTAAAATTCCCGCCGCTTCTAGGGAGGGCAATTGCGACAAAATATCGTTTTTTTGCCCTATTTCCTCGCTCATTCCCCGTTTGATCCCCTCTAAATCCGGTAAAGATATCTGAGCGATCGTCGGTGGTAGGTCTTGACAAATGCGCTCGATTGTGCTATCGAGAATTTTCTCATAAGCGATCGCCGAACATTTTTTTGTCCGGGGACATTGCAAAGGTCGCAAATAGAGGTATTCTGTGCCTTTTCCTCGCGCTGTCACTTTGGTAATCGTCATCCCCGATTGACATTGATTACAGACGACTAAACCTGCTAAGGAACGCGGGGCGCTGGCACTGCGGGGGGGTAATTTGCGATTATTTCTCAGGATGCGATCGATCTGGGCTGCTTCTTCCCGGGAGATAATCGGGGTGTGGGTATCGGGGATAATATCTTGACCGAGATAGCACAAATCGCCGCGATAAACGGGATTGGTTAGCCATTTATGGGCAGTAGCTACCGATATCTTTTTACCGTAGCGTTTTTCTAGATAGCGCACCGTGGAACGCAGGGAAGCGGAAATCAAAAAGCGATCAAAAAAGTCTTTGACTACTGGCGCGGTACTGCGATCGAGTATATAACGCTCCTTGCCACGACGATAACCGTAGGGTGCTTTTCCGGGGGGAGGTAAAGCTTGCAGACGATTGCGAGCGTGACCTGCTTTTAAACGATTACTTAGTTCGTTTTTTGATATTTCTTGCAGAATCTTGGCAAAATTCAGCTTATAATCTGGGTCTTCCAGGGCAATTATATCTATGTCGAGGGCTTCTAAGGATTGTAAAATTTTGCTAACTTCCGTGCCATTGTCTCCTAATTCTGCTAGGCGATGCAGGATCAGCAGTCGGGGGGGAGTCCCTTGACAATCGCAGAGTAGTTGCTGCCGCTGTGAGCGATCGCCAAAATCTTGATACACTTGTTCGGGAGAATAGTCCCAAATCGAGGCATCGGGAGGACTATCGATCAGGGGGTTAGTATAGGTGTAGGCGATAATTTTCATGTTTTGCCGAAATCCTCCTATAGATAAACTGTACTATATTTAAACCGCGTCCTGAAAAGTTTAGTACAAATGATCGAACTGCCTCGACCCAGCCTCCTTCTCACCGATCATAGACAGTCTTAACCAATAATTTAGATAAGACCTCCTGCAAAAATAGGAACTGATTATGTACAATAAAGTAAAACACTCAGAAAAACCATGACTTACGAAAAAGTAAAAAATTTGAATCCAGAAGAGTTTAAACGCTTTTGTGGAGTATATCCTGAAACATTTAAG
>NZ_JAPZSS010000218.1:0-7641 GCF_027532015.1 Microcystis sp. LE19-131.1A
CAAGATGTGGGATTGATTACTCCAAAAATATCTTACCCGAACGGGGACATCCAATACCTTTGCAAGCGTCAACCTACGGTTTTGACCTTATTTATTAGACGTTTTATTCCTAAAAAAATGCAATTTCTTTTCAAAAAGAGAGTAGTATCGTGGTTGAGCGACAAAAACTTCACAAAGCATCATGATCGCCAAAGGCAAATCGCCAATCTTCAAGCTTCGATAAGGAAGGTATATCTGTAACCTTGGATTGAGTCCAAATCAACATCACATATTGCTCAGGAGATTTAAAATAGCCGCACGGCTGTACTACCTGCTTAATTTTTTCTCCAATGCCATCCAGATAGAGCATGACTTCGCAGCCTTTTCTGAAAGCATGAGTTTCGACTGCTGCTAATAAATTCGGAGCATATACTTCTATTCCAGAAGGAACTACTAAATCCATGATGACTCCAGCATAAATCCCGTTGCCTCGCTTTGCCGCTCGGTAAATTATTGCTGCTGCTAAACCTCCCTCAACTTTTACACCTAATAAAATATAAGGGTCTTCCTCTAAATTGGTTCGATACCTTGCTCTCAGTGAATTAGCTGTTACTTTCTCGTGCAAGCGATCGCCTGCATCCTCCTCTAGAAGACGACATAAAGCCGCTAAATCATCATCACTGTCCCAGGAAAGTTGCTCGACAGATAAAGTGCGTTCAAATCTGAAAAAATTCCGCGATCGCCAATAGAGAGAGTATGTCCAATCAAGCGGCTGGCAGATAGCGTCTAGATAGGGAGGAAGTTGCTTTGATTTTCTTACTAGCTTCGCTGGTTGTAGAAGTTTGGCGAGTACCGCTAGATCGCCAGTTTTCACGAAGCCAAGCTTGAGATGAGCCTGCCATACTTCTAACCGTCGGTTGGCAGTATAAATAAAATCTAAATTAGATTCTTTGGCTCCCTTGAACATGGCAAACACCAGTTGGGGATAGAGCATGAGTTTGCGATAATCGGGGTGGATAAACAGATTTTGCCAGTAGCCTGCCTTGTAGCAATTTGTCTCTTGTTGCAGTTCTCGAACAGCCCAACCACTCAAACCAACAGGCTTGCCATCGACTAAAGCCAACCAGTTGCGAACAGTGGAGCCTTCTGCTCCATAAACCGTATGCTTTACTGCCTCTACACTGTATTGTTGTTCGTCTCTCAGGTTAATCAATTCAACGATCGCAGCCAGATCGCTTTCTTCAAGTTCCCGAATGGTTATCGATGGTCGAGTCATTGGATTTTGGAGTTTGGCTCTGTAGATTGTGTTAGGTGCGTATTTTGTCGGAAATTGACGGCAAGTCAACGATGATTGCGCCGTAACGCACCAACTTAAGACGAGGAAGATATCTTGATCGTTTTCTCGCTTACCAGTTGAGAAATCGCTTCTACACTGAGCATTGTCGCCATTTCTTCGGGACTGAAGCTCACGCCAAACTCTTGCTCCAGAGCTAGGACTAAATTGAGGTGCTGAATTGACTCCCATGCCTCAATGGTTTCTGGGGAACTGTCTAGACTGACTTGTTCAAGGGGAATCTGAAAGATATCGGACACGATCCCGCGTACTCGTTCAACAACATCATTGCTCACGCTCAACATACCTCATCAACGCTCATCAATAATCAACCTCGATCCAGGCTGGGAATTCTATTGTCTCATCTAAGAGGTCTTTTGACCAAAGCTCTGACTCTCCATCTTGTTGGATACAGTCAAACCCGCGATCGCGGTAGAAATCCTTGGCTGGTGCGTTCTTCCTGGTGGGCAAATACCAGCCAACTAATTGGGTTGCTCCTCCTTGACACGCTCGCTCCATCATCACGCTCAAAATGGCTGTCTCTACCGTGCGTCCGATAACCCGACAACTCATCAAAAAAGTATCGATTTCAAATTTTTCGCCCTTTTGTTGTCCGATAACCACCCCGATTAAACCATTGTCGCCAAAGCGATCGCGCAAGCGACAGGTATAGATCTGCCAATCAGGACGGGACATTAAATCAGCAATTTCCTGCTCCGTCCTCCGTTTGGTTGTCAGGTTAAATTGGTTCGTTTTCTGGGTTAATTGGGCAGTCCGTGCCAAGGTAGCTTCTGTTACCGGAGAAACTTCCAACTGCATTTGCAAGGAATAGTAAAAATCCTCCAGAGAAGTGGCACTTTGCGCTAGTTCCTGGCGCTGTCTCTGTTCAGCATAGTACCTACCCCGCTGGCTGTCTTCTGAAGATAGAGTCAGTCGCTCAAAAACGGGAGATTGCCTTAACGCTGCTGCATATCCTAACGGATTTGATGGTAAGTCAATGACCGTTACCTCCGGCAATTTCTGCTTTATCCATTCTCGTTCCGCCGGATTGTCATCAACAAAGGCTAAGGAATCAATGCCAATATTGAGTTCCCTGGCAATTTCTTCTAAGTTTTGTGCCTTATCTTGCCAGTTAATCTTGAGCGCCGCAAAATGTTCGATCCGTAGCACCATATCTGGATGTTTTTCTAATACCTCAAGTGCCTCAGTTGGATTATTCTTACTACAAATTGCTAAAATAATTCCTCGTTTATACAAATCCAAAATAGCCTGTTGAAATTGACGGAACGCTGCCCCTGGATATTCACTTCCCAGAGCAATCCCCGTCATTCCCTCTTCGCCGATTACTCCACCCCAAAGAGTATTATCTAAATCGACAACTAAACACTTACAAATACGCCCTGTCAGGGGATGTAAGAAGCGCAACCATTCGTTAGCTAAATGAATCAGGCAATCAGCCGCAATTGGCATACGCATGGTCAGCCATTTACTCTCATCGTACCAGCGAGAACGCCCCCAACGACTAATTAGTCGGTCATAATCTAGGAGATATAAGCCATTTTGCCGTAAAGCTTTCTGGTACAGAGCTTGATTGATTGCCGCGATCGCTTGAGTTTGACTCGCTTCAATCTGCCAATCCAAAATGCCCTGACTGAGAAGGTGAAGTTGTTCTAAGGTATGGACGACCAATGAAGCTTGGCTATTTTTCTGAAAAACCTCTAAGAGACTGGTTAAATTGCTCGTTGCTTGTTCAATTGTTTCTTGATATTTTTCTTGACTAAGATGAGCAAATTCTTCCCATAAAGTTGGTACTAAATCACGAGTTTGAACTGCAAAAAAAACGACATCGGGGTTGAATTGATAGAGTCCACTATGGGAATTTAAAATTTCCTGGGCATAGGTATTAAAATCACTGAGGTAAACTTCAACTTGAATGCCTTGAACTAAGGCAGTAGCTTGAAGCAAGGGGACAATTGGTTCAACCGTAAAAGATCGCAATAGGGCAACACGACAATTAACCAGGGGCAGTTTTCCTGCTATTTCCCTAGACTTAGAGAGTAAATAGCGAGCAGAAGCAGGTCCGGGTTGTTCTTGCCAGATTGCTTTGAGCAAAGCATAGGCTCCGGCAAAATCCTCCGTGTCAATCAGCCGCTCCGCTTCCTGGCGTAAATCTGTCCGCTTCTCTATGGGTTTGACTTGCATTTCTCTAACACCTCAATTAACTGCCGAGTTGGCGTATAAAACCAAGCGATGCGCCTCTGCTGAAAGGCAACTGCTGGTTGTGGTGGACTGACAACAACACATCCCATTTGTGAAACTTCTGCCACTACCTTATCAATATCTTCTACTTCATAACAGACATGATAAGCTGCAATTCCCTTGGCTACCATGTTTTTAACAGGGGAATCTTGAGCGAGGGGTTCTACCAGTTCGATAACAAATGCGTCTTTTACTCCCGTTCTCACGAAACATACCCTTGATTTTTGGATAGGATCGTCGAAAGGACCGGACAGGAGATGGTAGCCAAAAATCGTCTCATAGGTAGACAGTACCTTAGAAATGCTATCTACCGCAACGCCAAGATGATGAAATTGAAACTTTTCCATAAAAAGATCAAGCTACTTAGAGAGAATCCCAAAGGTTCGGTAGATAATCGGTTTCTTTCCTTGTTTTTTACAGAAATCATAGAAGGCACGGTTCCACACTACATCATCGGAGAGTAGCAGACCCCCTTCTACAATATGAGGATAGGCAGTTTGATACTCGAACATCATGTTATCATAGGTGTGTAAACTATCGTGCAAGAAAATATCCAACCTTGCCCAGCTTATCTAGCAATTGGGGCAATTCTTGACGAGCATCTCCCAGAATTAGCGTCCAGCTATCTTTTAAATATTCAGGTACAAAATAGCCGACTTCATAATTATGGTGAATTTGACCGTCGGCAAGTTGATAGATCTGCTTGTCGATCAATTGGTTCGAGTCAGCACTGGCTAATTTAGCTGGTAGATCGATAGAATAAAGATGCCCCTTGCCGTTTTCTTTCATGGCACACAAAATATAGGCACTGGAGACTCCTCTAGCTACACCCGTCTCTACAAATACATCAGGTTTGTACTTTCTGACTAGGAGATAGAGCAATAATTGATAGCCGAGGCGAAAGCTCTCTTGCTCTAACAACTTATGCTGTTCGAGGTGATCGAGGAATTTTTGAGGAAGGAAATAGTGTAGCGCCTCAATAATGTTGGCTGACATCGCCTGCTCTATAGACTGTGAGACGTGAAGTTTCATCGGCTCTCTGGGAATACCGAGAAGCAAGCCAGGATTCTGGAGAAAATATGGGATTGCCGAAAATTTATGGGGATATTTAAGGCGTTCTATAAGTGACTTTAAACTCATTATTGATTCTCCTATAATTTAATATCTTTTCAATTTCTATTCTTTAGAGCTTAACAAGAACAAAAGTTTTATGAATCAAAATAATCGCCACCCATGCTTAGAAAAAAAGTACATTCCTGATGCCATAAAAATTGCTGCTAGTTTAATTGATTTATACGCTCCCCTTCCTGCAAGGTGATATATCTGAACAAAAGGATAGAAGATAGTTTTATATTTTTTCGCCATTCTAACAGTTAAATCATAATCTTCAAAATACATAAATATATTCTCATCAAAATACCCTATTTCATCTAAACACTTTCTGCGAAATAGCATAAAACAACCCCCAATTACCGGAGCTTCCATGATTTGATTATAGCCAGTATCCCGCATTTCATACCAATCTATTGTTTTTTGAAATAAAAACTTTAATCTTTTCGGAGTAAATCTTTTTACTAAAAGCGCCCAGACAGTAGGATAGCGCCTGCAAACATACTGAATTTCTCCATTTTCTTCATAGACTTTGGGTCCGACAAGACCAACATCTTGATGATCTTTAAGATATTCAATTAATTCAATTATAACATTTTCCTCAAAATAAACATCGGGATTCATCACTAAATGATAATCACATTTTTTAACTCTTCCGAACGCTAAGTTATGAGCTTTTCCGAACCCAACATTTTCCCCGCTATTATAGAAATAGTCAATTTTAAAATCTTCTAAATCTTCAAATAATGATGCAAGTTCAGGGGTCGGTGAATTATCAACTACTGATAGACTTACTTTTATTGGAGTATTGAGTAGAGACATTACCGCTCGACGAACCACCTCTGGATCATTTCGATAAAGGACAAGGGAGGCACTCAGTTCCATGATTCTCCTAAGTTATAGACCATTTTCTAATTGCTAGATAGCTGAGGAGAAAACACCTGACTCATCGAACCAAATTGAAATTCTTCTAGTAATTTTCTCAAGCGACTTTCCGTCTGCTCAAGATTCAGGTAGTGGCGGAAGCGAGACAGTAAAGAAGCTCCACTAATACGAGGTTGTTCGGGATCGAACTCCCAAGGATGGAGGTAAATTACCGCTGGCTGTCCTTCAGCATTAATCTGGCGAATTGCCCAACGAGTCAAGGGAAGGGGAAACAAGCGGAAATAGCCCCCTCCAGCCACTGGTAAATTGCGTTTTCCTAACTGTACGGTACTCGGAGGAAATTCCCACAAGCCCTCACCTATCTGATTAGCAAAGCGATCCGCATTACTGATGCCATAGCGGTCATGAACAGCCACAGGAAAGATACTGGAATCGTACTTGATCCCATGCTTTTGGAGGATATCCAATGCCCATAAAGATTGATTAGTGATGGAAAAAACTGGAGCGCGATAGCCAACAACTGAATAACTTCCTAAAGCTTTTTGAATAGCCTCAAGGGAATTCTCCAAATCGGTAGCAAATTCTTCAGGCGTTTGACGATAGATCAGTTGATGCCAATAGCCGTGAGTAGCAATTTCATGTCCATCATCAGCAATCTCTTGAACCAACTCTGGATAGCGATCCGCTACCCAACCGAGAACAAAGAAAGTGGCATGGGTTTTGTATTCTCTCAGTAGGTTTAAAATGCGTTGGGTGTTCTCTACCACTCGGATGGGGTATTGACTCCAATCTCCACGGCTGACTATGTTGGTGAAGGACTCAACCTGAAAATAGTCTTCTACATCGAAAGTAAGAGCATTGAGCATTGGTATGCTAGATTTGACTTTACAATTAATTCACTATACACGCTTTATTAGTTTATGACAACACCGAGTCAAAAACCATGAAAAATCTCCTCGTTACAGGGGCAACAGGCTTTATTGGGGGGCATCTCCTCCCCCTCTTACATCAGCAGGGCTGGAAAATTACCGCAGCTGTGCGGAATGATTTCCCCCAGCCACCATCAGTACCCGTGAGAGTCACTTCAATCGGCGAAATCGATAGTCGCACTGATTGGACGCAGGCTCTCGAAGGAGTAGACACAGTCCTTCACCTGGCAGCCCTAGCTCACATCCTGCCCAATCAAATGGCAAAACCAGAGGCAGAATTCTTCAGAATCAATACCGACGGCACTGCTAATCTAGTCAAGCAGTCTATTAAAGCAGGGGTCAAACATTTTATCCTTATCAGTACGATTGTAGCAATAACGAGTTCCAGCGACCAAATCCTCACCGAAGACTCTTGCTGCCAACCTGATACCCCCTATGGTCAAAGTAAGCTTCAAGCAGAACAATCTCTGATCGATTGCGCCAATAACAGCCAAATGACTTGGACAATTCTCCGCCCAGCACTGGTCTATGGTTCTGGAAATCCGGGAAATCTTGAACTTTTGATGAAACTGGTAAACCGAGGTTTGCCCCTACCTATAGGCTCGGTGAAAAATCGTCGTAGCTTAATCTTTGTTGGTAACTTAGTAGATGCAATTGTCACCTGTTTAAACCATCCCAGTGCAGTCAATCAAATCTTCCTAGTTAGCGACAGTGAAGCTCTTTCCACACCTCAACTCGTTCGGGAGATAGCCCGAACAATACAGCGAAGTTGCTATCTCTTGTCAATCCCGCCTAGCCTACTCAAAGTTGCTGGTTATCTAGGAGACACATTGCAGTATCTAACCAAGCGACCATTCCCTCTTAATAGTTATATGGTTGATCGCCTCCTCTGCTCTCTCTATGTTGACTCTAGCTATATTCAAAAAACCCTGGATTGGCAACCTCCCTTTACTTTAGAGCAAGGATTAGCTCGAACAATTCAGCCAGAAAATTAGTGATCAGCTGGTCAAAAAGGCTTCATAATTCAAGTTCCGCTTTGACAAAATCGGCAGTTTTATAGAGAGAAAACCCCACTTTAGCGGCTATCATCTGCATAGCGCGATTATCCCTTAAAATTTCCCCTTCGATTCCCTCTAATCCTTCCTT
>NZ_JAPZSS010000278.1:0-3099 GCF_027532015.1 Microcystis sp. LE19-131.1A
TTTAGAATTTTATCATCAAGATACAGGAATCGGAGACGACGTTTTGGTCTGAGATTTAATTTAATCGCTGGCATTTACAACTACGAACTTGCTTTAGGCTATAATCAAGTAGCTGAATAAGACTTTTGCAGGAGGTCTAATCAGGCTATCCTGCTGACGAGAAATCTCTCAGATTTTGGGCAAATTGCCGGTTTAAGAGCAGAAGATTGGACGATTACAAGCAACTGAATTACCTATGGAAAACCAACTTTTGCAGCGAATCACCCTCGATTTAAATATCTGTCATGGCAAACCTTGCCTTCGAGGATTGCGTTATCCTGTTGAATTTATCCTAGAATTACTTAGTTCTGGCATGAGTATCGAAGATATTTTAGCCGACTACGATGATTTGGAACGGGAGGATATTCTAGCCGCGTTATTGTTTGCCACTCGATTAACTCAGGTAAAAAGCATCTACCAAATTGCACCATGAAGTTTTTAGTCGATGCCCAATTGCCAGTTGGTTTAGCTCGTTTTTTGCAAGCTGCTGGTCACGATACAATTCATACTAAAGATTTACCCCAACAAAATGCCACGACAGATGCAGAAATTAACGCTCTTTCAATTCAACAAAATCGAATTGTCATTACCGAAGACAGAGATTTTCTTGATTCATTTTTAATTAGTCAAGAACCTTATAAGCTTCTGCTAGTGACTACTGGTAATATTACGAATGTCGAATTAGAAGCATTATTTCAGAATAATCTAACCCAAATAGAAGCACTTTTTACTCAACATTCCTTAATAGAAATGAGTCGCAACTCAATCATCGTTCATCAATAATTTTACCCGGAGTGCTGTGTATGGTTTCATCAGTTCATCTTATGGCTTCTGGCTGGGATTTAGCAGTTAATAACCGCAATGGTCAACTCGCTCTTGTGGTTGAGGTCAAGTGCAAAACCAACGTATCCCAAGAATGGGCGGCAAAACTCCGACGCAATATTCTGGCACACGGTACTTTTGCCAAGGCTCCCTATTTTTTGCTGGTCTTTCCTGACAGATTTTACTTATGGAGTAATGTTGGGGCTTTTCAGGAGCAGAGTGAACCTAGTTATATGATTGATGCCAGTCCCATTCTTCAGCCTTATTTTCAACGAGCAGGGGTAACGAATGACCAAATTAGTAGGCAAAGTCTTGAACTAATTGTTGCTTCTTGGTTGGGAGAGATTATTTATTCTGAAAAGCCGCCTGAAGCTCTCGATGATTCTCAGCGTTGGTTGATTGATTCAGGGTTGTATGCTGCTTTAGCTGGAGGAAAATTTCAGCGTGAGGCAGCGGCGTGAATATCTATGTTGAAACAAATTTTGTTTTAGAGCTAACCTTCGAGCAAGAGCAGTGTCTAAGCTGTGAGCAGATTCTGCAACTTTGTGAAACAGGACAAGCCAAACTAATTATTCCAGCATATAGTCTAGCTGAACCTCACGAAAAACTGACTCGTCAAGCAAAGAGTCGTCGGGAACTTCAACAGTTACTAGATACTGAGTTACGTCAACTTTCACGCACAGCTTCTTATGCAAGTCGGATCAAGAGTATTCAAGATATTGCTAGTTTAATGGTGCAAAGCAATGAAGAAGAACGACATCGTTTTAATAAATATCGAGAACGCCTCCTCAAGGTAGGAGAAATTGTGGCACTTACTGCTGACATTTTAATCGAAGCAGCATCTTATGAAAAGATATATGATTTAACGCCACAAGATGCTCTTGTCTATGCCTCGGTACTTCATCATTTACGACGTTATCAGCCACAGCAGGCGTGTTTTTTGAATCGAAACTCAAAAGACTTTGATAGTCCTGACATTGTTGAAGAACTGAATCAATTCAACTGTAGGATGATTCCCCGATTTGATCGTGGTTACAGTTTTCTTCAGTCGCAGTTATCGTCCTAGTAGCTGAGATCAAGCTTTTTGGTTGAGTTGAGCGCTTTAATACTTAGGAGAAAACTGCTCGATTTAATAATTTGAGCGAAACCCAACATTCTTTAACGACATCGTAAGAATCATTGATTGTGCCTCATTTCCTCAAGGTTTCCTTCCCATTTAAGCTTACCTTTAAAGGCTTTAATTTTCTCCTGTTGTTTGAGCCGAATCAAAGTCTTAAGACCCAATTCAACAACTTCTTGTTTAGTCTTTAAACCAGTAGCTTTAAGAGCATCAGCCATGAGTTGGTCATCAATGATAATGTTAGTCATCATCCTATTCCTAGTTGTGTATAGTAGATTGTTAATATACACATTATATAGGGTTTGCTGAATAAATTTGAGATGTAAGCAAGGTAGAGATTTTGTGGCTTTTCTCGCTCCCACAGGTGCAAGATTGTGAGAGAATCGTCGTTCAAAATCTTGCGTCTTTATCGGCCCGCGTCCTGTAGGGGCGAAGCATTCGGACAATAACCTATCGGTGAAACTGTAGATTTTCTATCCGAATGCTTCGCCCGTACTTTTTGCCGCATACCCTATTTAGGAGAAAACTGCTCGATTCAATAATTTGAGCCAAAACCCAATATTTTTAAAGACATCGGTGCAGTTTCCCGCAAGTGTCGCTCATTTTTGATAGACAAAAGTTATTGCTGTCACCCCCAACACAACTTTACTGTCCCACCCGCCAAATTTTGATAGTTTTGTCAGCACTCCCACTAGCTAAATAGCGACCATCGGGACTATATGCCACTGACCAAAACGTCATATAATGACCAGTAAGGGTACGCACTTTTCCCGTTGCCACCTCCCAAATTTTGATAGTTTTGTCCTGACTACCACTAGCTAAATAGCGGCCATCGGGACTATATGCCACTGACAAAACCACCCCGGAATGACCAGTAAGGGTACGCAATCCTTTTCCTGTTGCCACCTCCCAAATTTTGATAGTTCTGTCCTTACTACCACTAGCTAAATAGCGGCCATCGGGACTATATGCTAGTGAATAGACCTCCTGCAAAAATAGGAACTGATTATGTACAATAAAGTAAAACACTCAGAAAAACCATGACTTACGAAAAAGTAAAAAATTTGAATCCAGAAGAGTTTAAACGCTTTTGTGGAGTATATCCTGAAACATTTAAG
>NZ_JAPZSS010000099.1:0-14694 GCF_027532015.1 Microcystis sp. LE19-131.1A
ATTAGAGAAGATGCAAGGGTGATGCAAGGGTGATGCAAGGGTTTTAAGAGATTCTAGCAGATTTAAGTGCATTTGGGAAGCTCTCAATCAAGCTAAAAGCCCTTTCCTGTAAGGTTTTTACCATTATTCAGCAAACCCTAAGTAGTTGTGAAAAGCCCAACTTTGTGTCCTTTGTGTCTCTGTGGTTCACAAAAACAAAAAAGGCTTAATTTGGCAACACTATTAAAACTGTAAAAACTTTTTAACTTGTGTCCAAAGATTGGTAAAAGACTCTTTCATTTCCTCCTTAATTTTCCAGCGTTTAAATGCTTCTTCGTAGGCAATTCCTTGATTTTGAAAAGTTTTCCAAGCAGAAAGGGAAAGAGGTAAACCCATCAGCAAAAAGATATAAATTGCCCAAGAAATTGTTCCCGAACTAATTAAATTAATGATAATAAAAAAACTATTAATAATCAGATAGCGAACGGTTTTATTTTTTAGCTCCTCGCGACGAAAGCGATCGAATTCTTGCCGTTTATAACTGAGCATTTTTGACTCTTGCCAGTCCTTTTCCGCCGCTTCTAAGTCTTTAACTTCAATAGCTAAATCGTCGGCAATTTCTAACAACTGTTGACGGGTAATTTCTCCCCTATCCCCTTGACGGGAGATAGCCAAATAGAGAATTTCCTGCACATCCTCTTGACTGTAGGATTGGGGAGGGAAAAAATCGGGGTTTGGCATAGCGATAGAGAAAGAAATAGGTTCCTTCTCTATTATGGGCGATCGATTAGCGATTGACAGTTAGACGAGACAGGGAGTTTTTAACTGATTCATCCATGCTTCTAAATCCTGCAAAGAGCGATTGGCATATTGACCGTAACGTTCCCGTTTATTGCGGATTTTTCTGGTAAAATTCGGCAAAATGCCAAAATTTGGCGGCATCGGTTGAAAATGTTTCGGTTCGGCACTGCTGATAAACTCAAATAATGACCCCATCATCGTTGTGGTTGGCAATGTCACCGTTTCTAATCCTAAAGCTAAACGAGCGGCATTAGTTCCCGCTAACCATCCCCCAGCAGCCGCAGCCGTATAGCCTTCCGTGCCGATTAACTGTCCTGCCGCTAATAGCGTCGGTCGCGATTTAAACTGGAGACTGGAGGATAATAACTGGGGAGAATTAATAAAGGTGTTTTTGTGCATCACCCCCATGCGGACAAATTCGGCCTTTTCTAACCCCGGAATCAGACGGAAAACTCGTGTTTGTTCACCCCATTTTAAATTAGTTTGAAATCCCACCATATTCCACAATTGCCCCGCTTTATCTTCCATTCGCAACTGTATAACTGCGTAGGGACGTTGATCCGGATATCTGGGATCCGCTAATCCCACCGGTTTCAGGGGACCAAAACGCATGGTATCCTCTCCCCGACAGGCTAATTCTTCGATTGGCAGACAAGCCTCGAAAAATTTGGCATTTTCTCGCTCAAAATCCTTTAATTCCGCTTGTTCTGCTTGTTTTAACTCTTGCCAGAAATGCAGGTATTGTTCCCGATCCATGGGACAATTGAGATAGGCGGCCTCACCTTTATCGTAACGGGAGGCCAGAAAAGCGATCGATCGATCGATCGATTCCCCTAGAATAATCGGACTAGCGGCATCAAAAAAACTCAGATAGTCCAGGCCGGCAAAATTTTGCAGATCTGCGGCCAAAGCAGCACTGGTTAACGGTCCAGTGGTTAAAACGACGATACCATCCCGGGGAATTTCCGTGATCTCCTGACGTTTTAAGGTGACTAGAGGGTGGTTAGCCAAGATTTCCGTCAAATTTCGACTAAAGACCCCTCTATCGACCGCTAAAGCCCCTCCTGCGGGGACACTATGCTGATCGGCCTGGGCAATAACTAGAGAATTTAAGCGTCGTAATTCTTCATGGAGTAACCCGGTGGCGCGATCCACCGCCATGGCACCAAAGGAGTTACTACAGACTAATTCGGCTAAAAATTGGCTATGGTGGGCGGGACTAGAGCGAATTGGGCGCATTTCGTACAGGATCACGGGAATACCTGCTTGGGCTATCTGCCACGCCGCCTCAGTCCCCGCTAATCCTCCACCAATTACATGAATAGGGCGATCGATCATAGTTGGGAGAAAATGGCTAGAGTAGGATTATTTTAGCGTTAGTTCCGAGTCACCAAAAAATAGGGCCAGCCTAGTGCGATCGCATAAAGATTGGGGCTGATCACAAACTCAGGTTATAATTAAAGAAGGGATAGAATATTATATTTTATCTCGTCACGGTTTTTGCTTTCGAGAAGGTGGCAACACCGCCCCACTTTCTCACCATCTCCTTCCAGATGGGCTAGTTAGCGGTTTGACTTCTATGAACACCAATTATCTTGAAGAATACCAAAAATACCTAGCCGAATGGCAGAAAATGCTTCTGTCCGCTTGGGGTAATGGTCTTCCCTCGACTACACCAGTGTTTGAGTTTCCAGAAACTTTGGTTAAATCCCTCGAATATCAACAAGAATGGGTTAAATCCTACCTAACCGCCCAAGAAACCGCCACCAAAGTTGCCCTCGATAGTCAGAAACAATTCTGGGATAGTTATTTCGGTTTTGCTCGTCAGTCCATGGCTGTAATCAATAAACCAGCTTAATTAGGTATCAATTGACTAGATAGTTCGATTGGTGACTTAACTTCCCTTAAAAAATGAAATTCCTCAAATACAATCCCCTCTGGCTCTGTATTTGAGGCTTTTTTGGGTTTTATTACCTTTAGGCAATCAGGGAATTTTGGGGTTTAGCAAAAATCATCCGTCCGGCCGAGGTTTGCAGTGCAGATGTCACCACTACCCGCAATTCTCCCCCTAGATAATCTTTTCCTTCTTCTACCACCACCATCGTGCCATCTTCTAGATAACCGATGCCTTGGGTGGGTTCTTTTCCTGCTTTGAGAATTTTCAGATCTAACGTATCCCCAGGCAAGTAGATCGGGCGTACTGCTTGGGCGAGATCATTGACATTCAAGATGGTGACTTTTTGCAGATTGGCCACTTTACTGAGATTGTAATCGTTAGTGAGCAAGGTGGCGTTAATTTCTTGGGCAAGATGGACTAATTTAGCATCTACGGTGCTAATATCCTCATAATCGGCGGGATGAATGATAATGCGCTCGGGGAATTCTTGCTGCATCCGGTTTAGGATATCTAATCCGCGTCTTCCTCTAACTCGTTTTTGGTCGTTACTGCCATCCGCTAACTGTTGCAATTCCTGAAGGATAAATTGGGGGATGAGTATCTGTCCCTCGATAAATCCCGTGTCTAACAATTGTTCGATACGACCATCGATAATACAACTGGTGTCAACAACTTTAGTGGCGGCCGCTTGCAGGGTTCCTTCTGCCACTAGAATTGATTCCATACTATTGGGGTTAATCAGACGCAGAAAAGTGCGACCGTGGGTATCAGCTAAACTAACCCCCAGATAGGAAAACATAATACTGCCTAAAATAGCGATTATCGGCTTGATAAACGAGAATTCTCTGGGAATCGGTAGGAAGAAAATCGGAGCTAGGATCAGATTAGCAATCAACAAACCAATAACTAGACCGACCGAACGGGTTAAAATAACTTCGATCGGAGTTTGCCGTACTTGGGTTTCTAGACGACGATAGGTAGTTTGGGCAACTAAACCAAGAGCTAAACCAATAATTGAGGCAAAACCCGCCGATAACCAGCGTAAAGCTTCAATATTGCTGATTTGCGACTGGACAGTAACCGGCAGCAAGTCAACACCACTATAACCAATACTGGCAACAGCGAAGACGAATAGTAAAATTATGACAGCATCAAGCATGGGGATAATACCAGAGAGGATAGGGGGGAATGATGATAGAAAAATAATGAGTATGGATGCTTTTCTATTATATCTGTGGGTTTCTCCTAATTTGTGTCGGGAAAGTTGCCTCCATTCTAGGAGATGTTCTCCCCAGCCATAATACATCTTAACGAAGATAAACGAAATTATAGCCGTCGGGAGTCAGCCTTGAATCAGTTATCAGTTATTAGTTATCAGTCATCAGATACGAGTTACAGCGTTTCTCAGATAGATGAGGTTCGTTCTTGCATCTAAAATACTTGATTAGCAAGGCTTAGTCTGTACCTCACCTTGACGAGAAAGGCTGTATGAGTTCACTGATTACTGATTACTGTTCACTGATAACTGCTTTAATGCCCTATTTTCACCCCATAACCTCGGTTTATATTCATATTCCCTTTTGTCGTCGGCGCTGTTTTTACTGTGATTTCCCGATTTTTGTCGTCGGTAATCGCACCAATCCGGCGACTTTTCCCCCTGTGGTGGAGTATGTGGAAATATTACAGGAAGAAATTAGCCTTAGTCAGGGGACGGGGAAACCCCTAGAAACAATTTTTTTTGGGGGGGGGACTCCTTCCCTGTTACCTGTGGAATTATTAGGATCGATTCTGGATACTTTAGCCAAAAAGTTTGATTTTGCAGCCGATATAGAGATTTCTATGGAGATTGATCCGGCTACCTTTAGTTTAGAACAATTACAGGGTTATCTTAGTGCGGGAGTCAATCGGGTTAGTTTAGGAGTACAGGCTTTTCAAGAACCATTATTACAGGTTTCTGGTCGATCGCATACTGTTAAGGATATCTATCAGGCAGTGGAATTAATTCAGGGATTGGGAATAGTTAACTATAGTTTGGATTTGATTTCAGGATTGCCACAACAAACCCTGACAGATTGGGAAAATTCCCTAGAAAAAGCGATCGAACTGCAACCGGCCCATCTTTCCTGTTACGATTTGGTCTTAGAAGCGGTTACTCCTTTCGGTAAACAGTATCAACCGGGGAAAAAACCCTTACCCGATGATGAAACCACGGCGAAAATGTATGTTTTAGCTGGTGAAAAACTAGCTTTAGCCGGTTATCAACATTACGAAATTTCTAACTATGCCAAACCGGGTTATCAATGCCGACATAATCGAGTTTACTGGGAAAATCGTCCCTATTACGGTTTTGGTATGGGGGCCGCTAGTTATCTTCATCAACAACGTTTTACCCGTCCGCGCAAAAGTCGCGACTATTTCGCTTGGGTAAAAGAAGGCTGCCCAATTGACGTGGAGAAAAATAGTTTTATCGATGATCTTCTCGAAACCTTAATGCTAGGGTTAAGGTTAGGGTCAGGGGTGAGTTTACCCGCGATTGAAGCTAATTTTGGTCCGGAAATCAAAAAAGCAATTTTAGAGGTCTTAGAGCCGCATAAACAGCGTAATCTAGTAATAATTGAGGGGGATACCAGGGTAAGATTAAGCGACCCCGAAGGTTTTTTGTTTTCTAATATCGTTTTAACCGATTTATTCGATCGCTGGCAATAGTCAGGAACTATATTTTACTAGCGATAATAGATAGCTAACCAAATACAAGGGGGATTATTGCTAGTAAATTCGACGCGGTGTTTTTGGTGAGGAGGAATCAAGAGATAATCCCCCGCTTGCAGATTAACTTGGCTGCCATCTTCATAACTAATCTCAGCGTATCCCTGTAATAAAATCACCCATTCAAACTCAGATTGATCGTACCATTGACCCCGGGGAGTGGTTTGACCGGTAGAAATAATTCTTTCTAGACGAATAGCTTGACTTTGAGCTAAAATTTCCAGAATTTCTCGGTCGGGAATTAGTTCAGGTAAATCAAAAATTGAAGCTGCTATCATTAGTTATTGTCTCTTTCTGGATGAAAATCTTTAATCACCGTCGGTATTGCTGTTAAAATTTTCTCAACGATATCAGTAGGTCTATCTAGGTCATAAACAACAATCCGAAGATCTGCTTCTGCATAAAGTCCTCGTCTTTGTTCTAATAATAATTCCAGTTTACTTTCTAAATCAGTGGACTCCAACAAGGGACGAGAGGTATCTTGTTTTAAACGTTTAACCAAGATTTCTAGGGGAACATCTAACCAAATCATTAAACCGTGACGAAGATAACTCCAATTCATCGGTTTTAAAACCATCCCTCCCCCGGTGGCAATCACAGTTTTAGTCAGAGAGGATAATTCGGCCAAAACTTGGGTTTCTAACTCCCGAAAAGTCGCTTCTCCCTCGTCGACAAAAATTTCCCTGATTTTCTTTCCCGCGACCCTTTCTATTAATATATCTGTATCAAAAAAACGATATTGTAACCGTCGGGAAAGCAACTCTCCCAGGGTGGATTTGCCAGATCCCATCATTCCTAGCAAAAAAACACTTAATCCCCGTAAGGAGTTAAAATCCGTTGAATTGTCCATAGTTAAAATTTAGCTGAATGTAGTCCTCGCTACTAAGGGACGATGTTTTGATAAGCATTTGGGAGTGAAAACCGCCAGATGGAATCAGAAAATCTTCTCAGAACCCCCATTGACACCGACATCGTGTCAGAATCTGGATAACCATGATACCATCTTGGTAATTAATGGACAAAATCAGCTTGATTAATTTAATCAAGTGGTGTGGGGAGTGTGAACACAGGAGTCTAAAATTCATGTCCAATCAACCAGCAAACTTTCCGGGTAATAGAAATCAACTCAAACCGATTAAAGTCGGGGTTATCGGGGTCGGTAACATGGGACAACACCATAGTCGCATCCTGAGTTTATTAAAAGACGTGGAATTCGTCGGGGTGGCCGATGTCAACGTCGAAAAGGGTCTGGAAACTGCCAGTAAATACCGAGTCCGTTTTTTTGAAAATTATTTAGATCTCTTACCTAGGGTAGATGCGGTTTGTCTCGCTGTCCCCACGCGGTTACACCATCGAGTCGGGATGGACTGTCTGCAAGCGGGAGTACATACCTTGATCGAGAAACCGATCGCCGCTAGTATTAGTGAAGCGGAATCTTTAGTCAACGCGGCAGCAGATCATGATTGTATTCTGCAAGTGGGTCATATCGAGCGTTTTAATCCCGCTTTCCAAGAGTTATCGAAGGTCTTGAAAACCGAGGAGATTTTAGCGATTGAATCCCATCGCATGAGTCCCTATTCCCAGCGCGCTAATGATGTGTCGGTGGTGTTAGATTTAATGATCCACGATATAGATTTAATTTTAGAATTAGTCGCCGCTCCCGTGGTGAAATTAACCGCTAGTGGTAGTCGCGCTGCCACTGATTCCGGTTATCTCGATTATGTCACTGCAACCCTTGGTTTTAGTAATGGAGTAGTGGCTAATTTAACCGCTAGTAAGGTGACTCATCGCAAGATTCGTCGTTTAGCAGCCCACTGTAAAAATTCTCTCACGGAAGCGGATTTTCTCAATAATGAAATCCTCATTCATCGGCAAACTACCGCTAACTATAGCACCGATTACGGTCAAGTTCTCTACCGTCAAGATGGTTTAATTGAAAAGGTTTATACCAGCAATATTGAACCTCTACACGCGGAATTAGAACATTTTGTTCATTGTGTGCGCGGTGGGGACCAACCTTCTGTCGGTGGGGAACAAGCTTTAAAAGCTTTACGATTAGCTAGTTTAATCGAACAAATTGCCCTTGATGGTCGCGTTTGGCAACAATCGGACTGGAATTATCAATATCTTAATTCTCCCGTGATTACTGCTTCTTGATTGTTTTCACCCCGATTCTTTAAGTGAGAGAATTGGGGTGAGGAAACAAAATTAGTTATCTGGAGAACTTTCCCAACATTTTTCTGAGGATTTTTTTCCACACCATTGACTTTCACAGGGAACTCCATCACCGTCTCCATCCATTTTGACATTGGGGCAATTTCTCAAGAAAAAAGTCGCTTCTGCACAGGAGGTCATCTGGGAACAGTGAGTTCTACCATCGCACCGAAACTGTGGAGAAGGACTAGGTTTTTTCTGGGGAGTGGGACGATTATTGTTGTTAGCTACGGCTAAATTATTGAGGGTTTGATTGCCAGAAATTGGTGATTTTATTGATATTTGTTCGCTCAGAAAACCCAGAATTAAAATAACAACTACTTTTTTCATAAAATGCTTGCCTGATTCTCTGCTCTTATCATAGTAACAGATAGGAGACAGGATAATAAATCAGAGTTATTCCCCGTTTCCTATTCCCCCTATTTAGAGTAAAAATTCCCTGTGTTGAATTGCTAATTTATGGGCGGGAAAACCTTCGTACTCGGCTAAAGTTTTCGTGGTTTCTTTTAACTTTTCAAAGCCTTCGGAGGTGACATAAGCCAAAGTGGAGCGCTTGAGAAAATCATAAACCGAAACCGCCGAATAGGAACGGGCAAAACTTCCCGTCGGCAGCACAGCATTGACTCCGATGGCGTAGGTAGCCATAGAGGAAGGAGTATGATTTCCCAGGAGAATTTCGCCAGCATTTTTAATCTTGCCCAGAATGGCAAAAGGATTACTAACTAAAAGCTCTAGATGTTCCGGGGCGTACTCATTGACAAAATCGAGGGATTGCTGCAAACTATCGGTTAAAATTATGCCCCCATAGGCGGCTAAACCCGCCTCACAAAATTCCCGTCGCCAATCTGGGAGTTTTTGCAGGTATTCCTGAGCGTATTCACTAGCAGCGATCGCAACCTGTTCACAATGAGTGACTAATAAAGCCGCCGAATCCGCCCCATGTTCCGCTTCAATTAATAAATCCAAGGCCGCTAAACGGGCATCGGTGGACTCATCGGCCAAAACTATCGACTCACTTGGACCTGCCGGCAAACCCACATCCACAGTACCGAACAGTAACCGCTTGGCCGCCGCCCCATAGACGCTGCACGGACCTGTAATTTTGTCAACCCTTTTGATATTTTTTGTTCCTAAAGCTAAAGCAGCGATCGCTTGTACGCCCCCTAACTTATAAATTTCTCTGACTCCAGCCATGCGTGCCGCCACCAGAGACACTGGCTCCACGTTGCCCTGTTTATCGGGGGGAGTGCAAACCACCACTCTTTCCACTCCTGCCACCATTGCCGGTATAGCTAACATTAACATCATCGAAGGAAAAGCACCGCGGCCCCGGGGAACGTATAAACCCACATTGGGGATAGGAGAGATTTTTTCGCCAGCAAAGACACCGGCTTCAATTTCTGCCAGTTGTATTTCTTCCGGCATTTGGCGACGATGTACCTCTTGAATATTCCGAAAAGCCTGTTCAATGGCGGTTTTTACTTCTGGTTCAATTAACTGAAAAGCCCGCTCAAATTCTGCCTCGCTGACTTTGATATTTTCTACCGTCGCACCTTCGTAGTCAAAACGCCGCACATAGTCCACAACGCCGGCATCCCCCCGTTCGCGGATGGTTTCTATCACCGTTTGAGCGACTTTTAGGGCGTTATCAATATCTAACTCGGCTCTTTTCTGAAGTTTTGCCCGTTCCGCATCACTTAATTGCGAAAGTTTTAATATTCTGACCACTATTGCTGCTCCTACTGCCCCCGTCCTCTCAAGAATAGCGGGGAATCTGAATCTTTTTTGATTATAATGCAGATCATGTTTAAGCTCTCTTGCTGTTCTGTAAATGCGATCGCTCTTAGTTTATTATGGGGGGCGATTGGTCCGGTGTGGGCAGAAACGGATTTAGACCTAGATCCGAAAATTCGGCAAGAAAGCCCGGTTTTAGAGCGTTGGTTAGAAAAAATACCCGATATCGCCGAAGATATTCGCCGCGATCCCAGTTTTCGCACTCGTATCCGCTTGGGATATGCAGAGTTTCCTTCTAGCGATAATTCCAGTGGCGTGATTTTGGGGGTAGAAGATGTGTTTTTCGGTCAAACCAGTTTAACCCTAAGCGGCGATTATCAGACGGCTTTTAACGGCAAAAGGACGGCAATAGGAGGAAATTTACAATACTATCTCCTCCCTTTGGGTGATTATGTCAATCTAGCTCCCATGGTGGGCTATCGTTACATTCAAACAGGAAATTACAGCACCGATGGGCTTAACTTAGGATTAAAGCTCAAATTAGCCCTTTCTCGCACGGGAGCCGCAGATATCACCGTCAGTCAGAGTTTTATCTCCCCCGGTGGTGATAACGAGGTGGGATTGACTACTCTTTCGGTTGGTTATGCGATTACCTCTAATTTACGTTTAGCTGCCGATATTCAAGCCCAAAATTCCCGCGCTCGCAAAGATAGCTCCGTGGGAATTTTACTGGAATGGCTGCCCTAATTAGGTTCGTGGGGGCAGCTTGTGGGGTGTAGGGTGTAGGGTTTTACCGATTTTGGGGACGTTTGGCAAAGCTCAGTAAAAAAAAGGAATTGGGAGAAAAAATTTTAATTCTGCGTCAAGGATGTTGCAAGGTGACTGGGCAACATTTGGGAATTCTGCTCAAATGCCCCTATCATGAGGTTGACTTTATTACCGATCGAGTTTAAAACTTATATAATCGTGGGTTTGAGGAGTGAAAAAAGTGAAAAAAGTTAATTTTAACGGCCAACCTTTCCATTTTATCGGTATTGGCGGCATTGGGATGTCAGCCCTCGCTTATATCTTAGCCAAACGCAATTTACCCGTGTCTGGCTCCGATTTACGTCCTACTCATATCACCCAACGGCTACAGGGAGCGGGAGCGCAGATTTTCCACCGTCAAGAGGCAAATAATTTAGCTTTATTTCATTCTCCTGGCCTTCAAAACAGTAGCCAAACAGTTCCGCAAGTAATCTGCTCCACGGCGATTAATGACCATAACAAGGAATATCAAGCGGCCAGAGACTTAGGATACCCAATTTTTCACCGTAGCGATGTTTTAGCGGCTTTAATTGCTGATTACGACAGTATCGCTGTCGCTGGAACCCACGGAAAAACCACCACTAGCAGCCTAATCGGTTACGTTTTGTTAGAAGCGGGATTAGACCCCACAATCATTGTCGGTGGTGAGGTGGACGCGTGGGAAGGTAACGCTCGTCTTGGTCAAGGTCGTTTTTTAGTGGCAGAGGCCGATGAGTCCGATGGTTCCCTAACCAAGCACGCCCCAAAAATCGGCGTAATCACTAATATTGAGCTAGATCACCCCGATCATTACCAGAATTTAAGCGAAGTTATCGATACTTTCCGTGAATTTGCCGATCAGTGCCAGATTTTAGTCGCTTGTTTAGATTGTGACACGATCGCCGAGCATTTCCGTCCGACAATTAGTTATAGTCTCGATCCCGAAAAAGGTGCGGATTACACCGTCAGCGAGATTATCTATGAACAGGGAATGATGAAAGCTTCCGTCTGGGAAAAAGGCAGTTATCTGGGACAAATGGAGGTGAAAATCCCGGGGCAACATAATATTAGTAATGCTTTGGCAGTGGTTGCCATCGGACGTTATCTCGGTTTAGAATTTGCTGTTATTGCCGATGCGATCGCTACTTTTGCCGGAGCAAAACGCCGTTTTGAACACAAGGGAGAGGCAAACGGCATTACTTTTATCGATGATTATGCCCACCATCCTAGCGAATTGTTGGCCACGTTAGCGGCGGCAAAATTGAAGGTAGAAGGCAAACAGTACCAACGTTCGATCGCTATTTTCCAACCCCATCGCTACAGTCGCACCACTGCCTTTTTGGAGGAATTCGGCTCCGCTTTCAGTTCTGCCGATGTGGTAGTCTTAACGGATATTTATAGTGCCGGGGAAGTGAATATCAATCACGTCACTGGGCAGCAAGTGGCTGAACAGGTGAGAAAACACCATAAAAACGCCTACTATCACCCCGAATTGAGTTCTTTAGGTCAATTCCTGTTAGAAATTCTCCAACCAGGGGATCTAGCCCTCTTCCTCGGCGCTGGCAATCTCAATCAAGTTATCCCCGAAATGCTCTCTCATTACCGCGAACAATTGGCAGTTAGAGTATAGGATTCAGTTATCAGTTATCAGTTATCAGTTATCAGTTATTATGTTTACTGATTACTGATTACTGTTCACTGAAAATGCTCCCCAACCCCCTAAAACCCTATGATTAAAACCTCTGTTTCTCTAGCTGATTTCACTTCCTACCGGGTGGGGGGAAGAGCGCAATGGTATGCCGAACCAGTTAATCTAGAGGAATTAAGAGAAGTGTTCGCTTGGTGGCGATCGCAAGATTTACCCTTGACTGTTTTGGGGGCTGGTTCAAATTTACTAATCAGCGATCGAGGTTTACCCGGACTTGTCCTCAATACTCGTCATCTGCGATCGAGTTGTTTTGATGCCGAAACTGCTACGATTACAGCAGCGGCGGGGGAACCCCTGCCAAAAATAGCTTGGAGAGCGGCAAAAAGGGGCTGGAGGGGCTTAGAATGGGCGGTGGGTATCCCCGGTACGGTGGGGGGGGCTGTGGTGATGAATGCGGGCGCACATACCTCCTGTGTGGCGGATCGATTAGTGCGGGCGCTGGTATTAAATCCCGATGGTCAGTTAGAAACTTTAAGCAAAGAAGATTTAAATTATAGTTATCGCAGTTCTTCTCTGCAAGGGGATCAACGTTTAGTTATCGAAGCTACATTTCAGTTAGAAGCTACCGATAATCGCGAGGAAATAATGGCAATTACTACCCATAATTTACGCCATCGCAAAAATACCCAACCCTATGATCGTCCTAGTTGTGGTAGTGTTTTCCGCAATCCTAAACCGCAATTTGCTGGGGCTTTAATTGAGGAAATGGGATTAAAAGGTTATCAAATTGGTGGGGCGCAAGTATCAGAATTACACGCTAATTTTATCCTGAATATTGGTTCAGCAAAAGCCTCGGATATTCTGCGTTTAATTCGTCATGTGCAGGAACAAGTGTTCGATCGCTGGTCTCTCTGGTTAGAACCAGAGGTGAAAGTTTTAGGGGAATTTGACGGGATTTAATTATTTTTCTCGATAACGGTTGAACTCAGCCACGATAGGCTGGAGTGCGACGGCAAATATTTTTATAATCCTCTAGCATGGTGCGTTCCCCAAAAATCTATTGGTGGGGCAGTAGGAGCCACATTAGGGAACGCACCCTACAAGATTGCGATCATACTAACAGTGGGAGCAGTGTAACGGTCTAGTTATACCGTCTTCGCTTGTGAGGTTAACTTAAGCAGTTCATTAAGCTTATTTTTTAAGTTTTGGGATACCATAAGCGGATTGTAGACTTCTCCTGCGTAGGGTTGCCAAACATAACTAGAACTAAAGGGGCGCAATACTGACAATATTCCTAGCTCTTGTTCGAGTGGTTTTGCTAAAACCAGTCCTGGGATAGATAAGTTAGATGATTCTTCAATAAGCTCGCTGTAAGTTCTAAATTCATCGACTTCAACACCAACCAGTGCATAACGGAATGGGGGAGCAAATCGTAGGGACTGATATAGTAAGATACCTAACTCTGTCATTGAATATGCACTTTCAGGGCTGTCTATTCCCACTTCGCTAAGATTACTTGGTGAAACACGACACCACCAATTTTCTTCTATATCTTGGAATATATCTGTGTGACACTGGCAATGGCGACCAGTTGACAGCAACCATGATATTCCCTCAAAATGCTGAGCAAATTTATAGGCGTTGCTCTCATCCGAACCACATTCTGCCGATAGACTAAATATCCATGCCATTTTGATAGCCTCCCATTGTGTGTCTGCCACTAATCAACCTTTTCCCAATATTTTTGGGTGTTTGCCAATGCTGCCTCGTACTTTTCCAGAGCCATTGTAACTCTTGGCATGATGCTAACGTGAGTTGGGCTATCTTGGACAGCCTGTAAATCCCCTGTGATATGGCTATCGTCAATTTGCCATAAAGGGTCTTTGCCAGTTCCACCAAAACTGGCAGGTTTGCGAAATGCTGGTAAACCTTCAATGGATAGGGCAACAGACATTCCCTTTGTGTCCCTAATGGCAACCGTTACAAGATCGCCATGCAACTTAAGCTGTGGATCTGGTAACAAATAGCTTTGTTCATCTAGGCAACCTACTGGCATTTGCTGAATGTTTATATCGATATTAGGTCTAACCCCTAATAATCTGGCACTACGACCAATTTTGGGTCTGTCGTTTTGCTCTGCCATTCCACGATAGTAGAGTTTCGCCATCACCCACTACTTGTATTTTACCTTTAGCTTCATTGTACCTGAAGCACCAACAATAAACTCAATTGGGACACCATCAACGTCTGAAGATAGACCAACACCAGCTTTCTGAGACATTGTAATCTCTATTTCATCAACACCATTTTCTTTTCCTGCTCGAATAATGTCGATCGCTACTTTTGTTTGTTCTGCAATCTCTTTTTCGTTAGCAGCTGATGTAAGAAGGGAAATACCGTCCAAAACAAGTGCTACTGGAAGCGCCAAAGGCACCATTGCAAGCTAACTATTCAGCGCTTTATGCCGTTTTTCTGGCGTTGTGATGTCAAACTCGTTGGATTCACTCATACTCATTGGCTGGGTTCTATATAGCTATCGATTAACGAAGTGTTAGAATACAAACACATAATATCACGCCCAAAAGCGTGTTAGCCAGATTAGCCTACTGCTAGTGGAGCGGTAGGAGCCACATTAGGGAACGCACCCTACAGCGATGGCGATCTGCTATGCAGTGCCTTCGGCATCGCACTGGGGTGTTGAGTCCGTCGGCTGCAAACCCTGGTTAGACAACTGATAGCCGTTTGACTTTGATATTGCCAATTGTCTGCTCTGCTTGCCATAGATCGTATTGCATTTGCTGATTGAGCCAACTTTCAGGAGATGTATCGAAAGCTTTCCCTAAGCGAATTGCCATTTCGGGGCTAATAC
>NZ_JAPZSS010000001.1:0-14703 GCF_027532015.1 Microcystis sp. LE19-131.1A
TTGAAATATTAGGTCGATTTTTAAAATATGAATGGATTGAATTTAGCGCCTATAAAGACCGAAAGAGCCTCCTCGCTTACGTTAAAAAAGTGCTGGACAATTTTGGAGGCGAGTATGTAATTAATTTTGCCTAGGTACTTACCATTTTAGATGAGCTTACCCTAGCAACCTTAAGCGAATACTACCGTGCGATTAGCGTAAACTAAAACGCGATTTTGCAAGTGTAAACGTACCGCTCGCGCTAACACCACCCTTTCTAAATCCTTACCTTGACGAATTAAATCTCCCACGGTATCGCGATGACTAACTCTGACCACATCCTGCTCGATAATTGGCCCCTGATCGAGATCGGCAGTGATATAATGGGCGGTGGCTCCAATAATTTTTACCCCTCGATCGTAGGCCCGTTGATAGGGATTAGCTCCCGCAAAAGCCGGTAAAAAAGAATGATGAATATTGATAATATTGGGAAAAAAGTTAATAAAATCTGGGGTGAGAACCTGCATATATTTAGCTAAAATTACTAAATCTATCCGGTATTCCCGCAGTAACTCTAATTGTCTGGCTTCCTGTTCAATCTTGGTTTCGGCGGTAATGGGAAGATGATGAAACTCAATACCGAATTGATTGGCAACTGATTGTAATTCTCGATGATTGCTAATAATTAAAGGAATTTCTGCCCTAATTTCTCCCGCCTGTTGTCGCCATAATAAATCGAGGAGACAATGATCCTGTTTTGTCACCCAAATAGCTAGACGCGGGACAGTATCGGAAAAATGTAAGGACCAACTAGCCTGCAAAGGTTTGGCAATAGCGGCGAAAGCTGGTTCGATCATCCCACGGGGTAAATTAAACCCCTCTAATTGCCATTCTATCCGCATCAGGAACAATCCTGCCGAAAAATCCGTGTGTTGGTCGGCGTGGATAATATTGCCGCCATTAGCGTAGATAAAATTAGCGATTTTCGCCACCAGACCAATCTGGTCGGGACAAGAAATTAACAAGGTTGCAGTGGCAGCAGTCATAAATTATCGGCGGCAAGAATTGACTTTTTCTATCCCTAATTTATTACAATTTTAGGCACTTCGTCCCTTTGATACACAAAAAAGATCGTTTGTCAATAGCGATCGCCGATTAAATTTCTAGTTAAACTGATAGGCTCTTCCCTTGCTCAGAAGTGGCAAAATGCCGCTCGATTAGGGAGGGGACATCTTGGGGAGCTACCTGATTATAATGCTTTTTATCGGGCATAACCACCAGATTCGGGCCTTTTTTGCACTGTTTTAAACAGCCGGTTAATTTAATATTCACCGCTTCTCCCAGTCCTTTTTCCTCTAAACTACTCTCTAACCTTTGGCAGACTCTCGCACCGCCATTTTTCCAACAATCGGACTTCTGACAGATTAAGACGGTGGCTTTTTTCGCTTTTGCCGGGGTGACTTCTGGGGTTTTTTCGCCGGATAAATGCTCAATCCCTAGTACCCTCAGTTTTAATTTTCCCTTTTTTGAACAAAGACTACTTTCTCCCGTCACTTTTAGCCATGAGTGGAGAGCAATATTGAGAGGTATGTGGTCTCGCAGTGTTTTTTCAGGCTTAAACCAATATTCCCGTTTATCAACACTGATTCTCAGGTATTTTACCTTATATCCGTCCTTGAGGACAAAACCGAGGAATTGACCGACCACTTGAAAGGGAATCATGGTAGTTGCAGATTTTGACATACTTTCTCACTTTTTACTCTTAGATTGCTAATTTTTCTCAAGGATTATGCTTGCCAACAGGTTTCCAGCCAAGGGATTAAACAGCCTCGGGAGGCCTCCACCTGTCGCAGGACAATCCACAGCTATAAAAGTTGAGCGGAGGCATCAATGCGAACCGGCAAAAGCTGATGGAGCGAGCATTGACATTCAATGTTTAGGGCTTGCATCTGGTGGTAAACCTGCCAGGGATCCCAAGCACTAAGATTGAAGATTTTCTCACCTTTCGATGGCCATTTGTCTATACTCATGGGGCTTTTAATTGAGAACTATTAGCAATATAACTCTAGGCTGATGTTCTCAGTATAACCAACAACTGCAAATTATTATCAATAACTTGCAGAAAAAAAGTTATCCGGTAGCGGCGATCGGCTAAAATTTTGCTTGTCCGCTTTGCCGATCCCGGAATCGCTACCGCCTACAATTGTCAAAGGGATAAAAATGGAGATACCAAGATTTATTGACGAAAATTATGGATAAAAAAGCTCAAAAAACCGATAATTCAGCAGTTCTCTATTTTGATGGTGGTTCTCGCGGCAATCCGGGGAGAGCAGCCGGTGCAGCGGTAATAGTTTTAGCCGAGGGTAATTCCTTGACTACGAGTAGATATATGGAGAGAGCCACTAATAACGAGGCTGAATACACAGGATTGATTATTGGATTGGAAAAAGCCCAAGAATTAGGCTTAAAAAGCCTAGAAATTCGGGGAGACAGTCAATTAGTCATCAATCAAGTTAAGGGAGACTGGAAGGTAAAAAGCGATAGTTTACGTCCCTTTTATCAGCGTGCTTGTCAATTAGTCACCCAATTCGATCGCATTAGCTGGCGCTGGATTGAACGAGCTAAAAATAGTGTGGCTGACGCTGCCGCTAATCAGTGTATGGATGCGGCGAAAAAATCGCCAGAAAAACCCGAGGAAGGCGAAACTAACCTCGATATTCTGCTCCAATCCCTGAAACCAATCCTAAATACTGAAGAATTCGTTTTCTCTTCCCTCACAGCAACAGGACTGGAACAGCTACAATTAACCCCTATCTGCCAATTTCGGGAAGAGGAAGGAATAACGGTGATTATTCCCCGTCAGCAAGCCGATCGCAAGAATTTACAGTACAAATATATTTATAGACAAATTACTCTTTCTGTGCATTCTAGTTTAGCGGCGGTGGGATTTTTAGCGGTGATTAGTGAGAAACTGTCCGAAGCGGCAATTAGCGTCAATGTCATTTCTGGTTATTATCACGATCATTTATTTATCCCTAGGGATAGGGTGACAGAAGCGATGGCTATTCTCGAAGAAATTAGCCGCTCATAACAGTTATCAGTTAGCAGTTATCAGTTAGCAGTTAGCAGATGTGAGTTTTCAATTCACTCATTACTGTTCACTGATCACTGAAAAAACAGGATTTATTATTATTTGCTCTCCTCCGAGGAATTTTTCACCGTTTCTTCTAGGATAACTACCGGTTCTTTTTCCCGCTGCTGTGAGCGGATGATATCGATGGTACTTTTCAGCACACTAGCGATGGGAACTGCTATCAATAAACCGAGAATTCCTGCCACTTTGCCACCGATAAAAAGAGATAGAATAATCCAGACGGGATTAAGTCCTATCATACCTCCCATTAGCCGAGGGGCGATGACATTATCATTAATTTGACCGACAATAATAGTCAGGGTCAAAACTTTTAACCCTAACCAAAAATCTTGAAACATTAGTAGGGTACTAATGCCAATAATGGTAAAGGCACTGGCAAAAGGAATTAATGTAGTTAGACCGATCGCCACCCCGAATAATAGGGCATAATCGACCTTGAGAATGACAAAAACAAAAATTTGAGCCAGGCTGAGAATTCCCGCTAAAATGGTTTGACCAGCAAAATAGGTTTCAAAAGTTTGACGAATAATAGTTCTTAATTTGAGATTCCAGGGAGCAGGAATCCAGCTTAAAATTCCCTCCCAAATTTGTTCGCCATAGAGAACCAGAAAGACAGTTAGAACCAGAACAAAGAGAATATTTAGGATACTGTTGATAGTTCCCAGCACAAAGCTCAGTAATTGAGTGCTAAGAGTTTGTAAAACGTTAGTTAGTCGTTCCGATAACTGGGTGATTGATTGCTCGATATAAATCGCATATTTCTGAGTTTTATCCCACTTTTCTAAATTTTGTATCTGTTCGGTTCCCGACTCGATCCACTGGGGCAAACTATTGATTAAACTGCTTAATTGTTCGACAATCTGGGGAATTAAAATTAAACCTAAAACGCTCAAAATTAATAGGGCAATTAAAAAGACAATAGCGACCGAACCACTGCGATTAACCCCGCGTCTTTGCAGTAGTTTGATGGGAACATCTAAGACAAAAGCTAGTAAACTAGCAGTGACAAAAATACTGACTAAGGGTTCTAGATAGCTAAATAATTGGAATAATAACCAACCATTGAGAAATAAAAGCGGAAAAACCAGACTTAGCCGCAACCAACGAGGTAGTTGCTTAAAAAGCTCTATCATTAATTTTGTCCTGAGAGAGTATCGAGGTAAAAAGAGACTTTTCCAACCAGAAATCCTCTTTCAATCTACCATCTCCTCGCCACTTTTCTAGCTCCAGTAACCCTGAAACTCTTATCTTAACTGTATGGAGCTAAGCGGATTCGAACCGCTGACCCCCTCAATGCCATTGAGGTGCTCTACCAACTGAGCTATAACCCCGCGAAGACCATTTTTGAATATAGCTTAAATAGAATTACTTTGTCAAGGGGTGACGAGAAAAAAATTTGTCCCTCACAATGCGATCGCTGATAAGACAATGTTGAAACAATCGCCTCCATTTAGACAGCAGCCGAAATTTGGGTTAAATAGGTTAAACAGTGGCCCATGAGGAAATAAACTACTAACATAGCCGCTGCCGCTGCTGCCACCAAGGTTCCCGCCAGCATCAAGGAAAACTCTTGCCTGTCGAACGCTTGCTGCATCAGATGCAATGACCAAGCCACAAGACCGAGGTCAAAGATGAGAATCGGAACTAACATATTTTAAATTTTGTTAACTTTCTTCTATTCTAATACATAATTTTCTGGAGGGATAATCGGAGGGAAGTTAAAAAAGGGATTTTTTGCTGGTTGCTCGATCGCGGCTGTCAGCCGTCAGCCATTGACTTTAAGTAATAGGTCTAAATTTTGCTCTTCTTGGTTTGCAGCCTGAAGAAATCCTTTTCTGGGGAAAAGCGACTCAATCACCAGATTAAGTTCTGTAAATCTTGCTCTCATTTTCCCTAGCTAACGCACGGGGACTTGGTGATTTTGCAGATAATTTTTGACCTCAGCGATAGTTAATTGACCATAATGGAGCAAAGAAGCCAATAAAGCCGCTTCTGCTCGGCCTTCCGTCAATGCTTCGTAGATATGCTGACAATTACCTGCTCCTCCAGAGGCAATCACAGGAATCTCCACCCTTTCTGCGATCGCTTTTGTCAAGGCCAGATCGTAACCCGCTTGCGTGCCGTCAGCATCCATACTGGTAACTAACAACTCACCCGCCCCGCGTTTTTCCACTTCTTTGGCCCATAATAAAGCATCAATACCCGTATTTTCCCGTCCACCCCGAACATAAACCTCCCAACCGGGGTTATGCACATCCTTGCGTCGTCTAGCATCGATCGCCACCACAATACACTGTTTACCAAAGCGATCGCTGGCTCGATCGAGCAATTCCGGCTCGCGCACGGCAGCCGAGTTAATGCTGACTTTATCGGCCCCGGCTCTTAACAAATTTTTAATATTTTCTAAGGATTGGATGCCCCCCCCCACGGTCAGAGGAATAAAAACCTGTTCCGCCGTGCGATAGACTACATCAATAATCGTGTCGCGATCTTCATGGGTAGCAGTAATATCAAGAAAAACCAACTCATCAGCCCCTGCCTGATTATACAAGCGAGCTAACTCCACGGGGTCGCCAGCATCCTGAAGATTGACAAAATTAACCCCTTTAACTACCCGACCTTTATTGACATCCAAACAAGGCAAAATCCGCTTCGCTAACATATCCTAGACTCTTGATTGTAACAATGGCCATCAAACGATCGCACAATTCCCCCCCGGCAGCCGAGGAAAATCTGCTCACTCCCAATCCCACTATAGAAGAAACGGAAAAAGCAGAAGCGCAGATTCGTCCACAATCCCTAGAGGATTATATCGGTCAACAGGACTTAAAGGCTAATCTAAAAGTCACCATCGCCGCGGCCAAAGCTAGACAAGAAGCGATCGATCATTTGCTCTTCTACGGACCGCCGGGGTTAGGCAAAACCACCATGGCTTTAATTTTAGCGGCTGAGATGGGAGTAAATTGCCGCATTACTGCCGCCCCCGCTTTAGAGCGTCCCCGGGACATTACCGGCATCCTGATCAATCTTCAACCCCGGGATATTCTTTTTATCGACGAAATTCATCGACTGAATCGGGTGACGGAGGAGTTATTATACCCAGCTATGGAGGATTATCGCCTAGATGTGACGATTGGTAAGGGTCAAGCAGCGAAAATTCGCAGTATTTCCCTGCCTCCCTTTACTTTAATCGGTGCTACTACCAAAGTTGGCTCTTTAACTGCGCCTTTACGCGATCGTTTTGGCATGATTCAACGTCTGCGTTTCTATACGGTCGAGGAATTGACAGCAATTATGCTCAGAAGTGCCACTATTTTTAATATTCCCATGACTGAAGCAGGTGCGATCGAAATTTCCCGTCGCAGTCGGGGAACTCCACGCATTGCCAATCGTTTATTAAAACGGGTGCGCGACTATGTGCAGGTGAAGGGAGAAACTATTATCACCCCCCAGTTAGCCGCTGAGGGATTAAATCAATTAAATGTGGATTCTATGGGTTTAGATTGGACCGATCGATTAGTATTAAAGACGATGATCGAACAGTTTCAAGGCAAACCCGTGGGATTGGAAGCGGTAGCGGCAGCCACGGGAGAAGATGCCAAGACGATTGAGGAGGTGTATGAGCCTTATTTATTACAAATAGGTTATCTTCATCGTACTCCCCGGGGCCGCGTAGTGACAGCGGCTGCCTATGAACATTTAGGTTTACTGGCGAAATTGCCGAAAAATAAGGATCGGAGTTTACCTTTGTTCGAGTTCTAGTTTTCTAGATAGGGTTGGCTGAATAAATCTAAAAACCTTGTTGGATTAAGACTTTTCGGGGGTAAAATTCACGGTTCTTCCGAACTTACACTGTAGAAAATTCCTCAAGCTCACTCTCTGCACAGCAATGCTCTAAAGTTGATAAATATCAATTTAACAAAAACTCAAAGCCTTAGTGTACAAGCTTTACAATCATAAGTTGTTGATAGTTTTACATAACAGGTTCGGTAGAGCCAAATTCACACCCCACTTCCCCACTTCCCCACACCCCACACCCTGCCTCTAGGAACAACTTTTTCAGCCAACCCTAATTACCAGCGTTTTAGCTCACTTGTGTCTTTAAATACTGCCTTGACTGCTTGAAATCACACAAGCCTTTATGTAAAGACCGTACGATCAAGATTGTAGTAAGTTACATTGTTGCCATTGCTTGCCGCTTCCAATCTAGACTGTATTGGGATTTGTCAGAGCTATGCAATAGTGAGCTTTTATAGTCAATGATTTTTTAAGTCTGTTAACGTCCTATGTCTGGCCTAAATAAAGAAAATCTTAAACTAGAAACTCTTACCCTGTTTCAAAAATACCAAAAAACAGGGGATAATAAGTTTCGGGATCAAATTATCCGGTTAAACCTAGGATTAGTCAGAAGGGAAGCTCATCATTGGGTCAATCAATGCCATGAAAATTACGAAGATTTAGTGCAGGTTGGCTGTATGGGACTAATTCGGGCGATCAAACGTTTTGACAGCAGCAAAGGTCATGCTTTTAGTTCCTTCGCTATTCCCTATATTCGTGGCGAGATTCAACACTATCTGCGCGATAAAGGTTACACAGTTCGCATTCCTCGTCGTTGGTTAGATTTAGGCAGACAAGCGACAAATATGCGTCGGGACTTCCAAACTATCCACAATCGTCAACCCAATGATACGGAAATCTCCCTCGCTTTAAATATTTCGATCGAAGAATGGCAAGAGGTAAAACTGGCTTTCCAAAACCGTGAACCTCTTAGTCTCGATGCGACGGTTAATAACGATGAAGATAATAACACCTGTTTAAAAGACATCGTTCCCGATCCCGGTTATCGCAGCTTTCAACTTTGTCAAGAGGATCGCATTCGTTTACAACAGGCACTGGCTCAATTAGAAGAGAAAACCCGTTATATTCTCGAATTTGTCTTCCTTAAAGATCTTACTCAACGGGAAACCGCCGAACAATTAGGCATTAGTATTGTTACCGTCTCCCGTCGGGTGAAAAAAGGTTTAGAAATGCTCAAGGAAACCATGCTCCAAGAGGCATTTTAGCCCAATTATCGGTTCTCATAGCAAGTCCGTTATTAACTCCCAATTCAACTTTAAAAACTCAGTTATGGATTTTTTCCCCTGCTCCGATGCTCCTCTCTCCCAGCTTATCTTGGCTCCAATAGCAAGTAATTTAAAACCCCGGCTAAATATTCATACTGCTCGATCGAATTATAGTAGTGAGCAGAAATCCTCACAATTAATGATGCTTCTCCCCAGGGAATTATCGGCACTTCAATCTGATATTTTTCCCACAGTTGTCTGGATAAATCTTCTGCTATCCAAGCATAACTAGGAATTAGAATTGAGGACATCGATCCGATCATTGATTCTGGACAGGGATAATTGACCTGCAAGGCATGACAAAGCAAATTTCTGGCTTTTAAAACCAAATTATGATTCCTCGCCATCAGACCCAGTAAACCATCAATAGAGAGAGAATTTAAAAACTCGATCGCTTTTGGCACTGATAAATAAGCGCTGGGATCATCGGTTCCCATCCAAGCAAATTCTAACTGAAAACGGGAACGATCTTGTCGAGGAGAATTAGCCCCATGGCTAATAGTTAAAGGTCGAATTATTGCCTGTTTATCCCCGCGCACATAGAGAAAAGCAGCCCCCTTGGGACTACATAACCACTTATGACAATTAGCAGTATAATAGGTGGGATTAATTGCCCCGATATTAAGGGGTAAAAAACCTAAAGCATGAGCGCCATCGATGAGAGTATCAATACCCCGATTATTTAATTCTTGCACAATTTCTGCGATTGGCCAAATTAAGGCCGTGGGACTGGTGACATGATCTAAAACTACTAATTTTGTCCGAGGAGAAACAGATGCTAAAATTGCTTGACTAATTTCTAAAGGAGACTGTACAGGAAAGGGAATTTTAGCGATAATTACCTTTAAACCCCATCTTTTAGCTATATGTTTAACTGCATTAGCACAAGCATTATAGGTCTGATCGGTGATCAGAATTTCCTCATTTTCCTGAAAAGTTAAGGAATTTAACACCGCATTCACTGCTGTGGTTGCATTGGGAACAAAGACTAAATCATCGCTATTTACGCTGACTAAATCTGCTAATTTTTGCCTAGCAATATCTAATAAACCCTCTAATTCTCTCCCCAAAAATGCTAAGGGTTGCCTTTCCATTCGTTCCCGCAATTGTTGCTGATAATCCAAGACTATTTTAGGGGTTGCACCATAGGAACCATGGTTGAGAAAATAAATATTATCGGGAATTAACCAAGAATTTTTAGACATAATTTGATTTTATTGAGAACTAGAAAAAATATCTGAAAAATTACCTGTTGTACTCAAATACTGACTAGCAAGTATATTTATGACATAATCACCTATTTTTGAAAACGATGAATAATTTCAGTGACAAAAGTTTCTCCATCCATGAGAGGATGATTTTCTGGAGATTGATATTTTCCCGTTTTCACTTTCTGTTGGAGATGTCGGTTCATAGGTATTATGACTATCTACTGAGAAAATCAGCTTGATCTTAATTTTAAGCTAAATATCGACAAAAAAAGCTCTCCAAGAAAAAGGAGAGAGAAGAGAACGAGTTAGAAAAAGTTATTAATGTAACCATCCTTTCAGACGACGTGCGACTTGAGGACGACGTAATTTTCGCATCGCTTTAGTTTGAATTTGACGTACTCGTTCGCGAGATAAATTGAACATTCCCCCCACTTCCTCTAGGGTATAGGGTTGACTGGTAGCTAAACCATAACGGAGGGAGATAACATCTTTTTCCCGTTCCGTGAGAACATCACTTAAAACTGCGAAAATTTCTTGACGCATCATCATCTCATTCATTTTATCTTCGGGAAGTTGTAGATCATCATCTTCCAAAAGATCCACTAATTCCGTATCTTCTCCCTTCCCTACACGATGATTTAAAGAGAGAGATTGACGACGCAATTGTAATAATTGCCGCAATTGTTCGGGAGTTATTTCTAACGCTTCCGCAAGTTCCCGTTCATTGGGATTGCGCTGTAAATCTTGCTTGAGAATGCGCTGCGCTTTTTTGAGTTTATTGAGTTTTTCGACAATGTGAATCGGTAAACGAATTGTTCGCGCATCGTTAGCAATAGTGCGGGTGATTGCTTGTCGAATCCACCAATAAGCATAGGTAGAGAATTTATAACCTTTATTAGGATCGAATTTTTCGGCCGCACGGTTGAGTCCGATCGCACCTTCTTGAATTAAATCTAAGAAAGGAACCCCGCGATTTAAATAGCGTTTAGCGATAGAAACCACCAAGCGCAAATTAGAACGAATCATCTTCCGTTTAGCTGTTCTTCCGCGATAAAGACGGTTTTCCAGTTGACGTTCATTATCTAATTCTAAAGCGATCGCCCATTCTGTTTTCGTCGGGGGACGATGTAAATTTTCTTGCAGTTTTTGGCGTACTTCTTCCGCTTCCATGAGAAACTTAACCGAGTAGGCTAATTCAATTTCTTCTTCCGCACTAAGCAGGGGATAACGAGCCATTTCTTTAAAAAATGCGCCAACAGTATCTTCATTGCTGCCTTTATCGTATCCCGTTCCACTACTCCCACGAGTGTTTTTTAGGGTTTCCGGTAAAGATTCAGTCATATCCTCGTCAGTTCTTTCATTAAAATCCACGCTGTCCAGTTCTAAAGGATTTGTCTCCAGGGCAATGATTTGATTAAAATTATCATCAGCGGCTAGTTTAGAGATTTTCATAAGCAGTTATGGATGGAGTGGGGTTATAATAGCGGGGAAAAACTCAGTTTCTCCCAATGGGCTGATTGTTACATTGAATTTTCGGGGAGCAGATTTTTTAAACGTTTTCTTAATTAATGGCGGCCATTTCTGGGATATAATTAGGCGCTTCTGTGTGGATTGTTACAAATCGCTCAACCAGATAATCAGATTTTCTGGTGAATAGGGGAGACTTTCAGGGTTTCCACTTATACACTCTAACTAAGGTTTTTAGTATTTGACTAGGTAAAGATCACGCTTCTTAACAATCAAGATAGCAGTCAGCTTTTTATGACTATTCTTTGCTTTTTCTATTGAGAACTATTCTCAACTTTTGACTAACTATGCTTTAATTCAATAGCTAATAGTCAATGATTATCATTTGGGCAGACTTCACGGGCTAAAAATCAAAATTTGTGAGCAAAAAAGCAATATTTAAACTGTTTTTAGAGAAAATTAACTGGTTTTATTCCCCTCAACCTTTAAACTATAATTTAAATACCCCATTCTTCCCCCGCAACGCGCACGCAGTGATCTCCCCACTTCCCACTTGCCACTTGCCACTGATAACTGAATTTGTGGACAAAAAAGCAATATTTAAACTGTTTTTAGAGAAAATTAGCTATTTTTATTCCCCTCAAGCGGCTCTTCTAGGTTCTGTGTGATAAGTTTAACTTACATAGGATCGATCGATCTTTGTGTCCTTTGTGTCTTTGTGGTTCGTTCCACCCCCTCGCTAGGAGGAATGTATCTTAGAATACATTTTACCCACCAAACCTGGGAGAGCCCTCAAGCTTTAAACTATAATTTAAATACCTCATTCTCCCCACTTGCCACTTGCCACTGATAACTGATAACTGATAACTGATAACTGATAACCATGCTCGATCGCCATGCTACTCTAACTGTAGCGGAACCTCGCACACCTTACCAATTAACCACAACTAGACAACCGTGGTTAGAGGTTTTGGTCGATCGGCCTTATCCTAGAGATAGTCAAGAGGATCAGCAAATATTAACCTATAGTATCCCCCCGGATTTAACGGTAGAAATTGGCGATATTTTAAGCGTTCCCTTCGGTTCTCAGGTAATTGGGGGAATTGCTCTTAGATTTCTCGAAAATTTGCCCGCAGGACTAGAAGAAAATCAAATTCGTCCCGTGGAAGATGTGATTGCTAAGGGGTTTTTTCCCGATAATTATTGGCAGTTATTGACGAAAATCGCCCAATACTACGCAACAGATTTAATCACCGTTGTTCGCGTCGCTTTACCTACGGGTTTACTGCGAAGTTCCCAACGTCGCATCAGATTAAAACCAGCAGCGATTCCCCCCGGTGCCGAAGTTTTTTGTACTCCCCTCTCCCGTCAGATTTTATCCCTGCTCAAAAATCAAAAAGAAGGCGATTATTCGGCGAAATACCTGCAAGAAAAAGTAAAAAATGCCAATTACGGTATCCGAGACTTAGTTAAGCGCGGTTGGGTAGAAAGTTATCTAGAAGCACCCAAAAGTACCAATATTAAACAAAAAAAAGCCATTACCCTGCTAATAACCGACTTTCCTAGGGATTTAACCGAAAATCAGCGCAAAATTCTCGAAATTTTACGCCACCAGGGAGGAGAAATGTGGCTGCCAGAATTGGTAAAACTTGCGGGGACAAAACATTTTAAACCGCTGATTGACAAGGGTTATGTAGTTGTTCAGGATCGAGAATTTCTGCGCTTATCCTCGGCGATTATGAGCAGGGATCAACCAAAAACACTCACTTCTAGTCAAAAACAAGCTTTAGAAGCCATTCAAACCCTAAAAGGTGGTGAAAGCGCTCTCTTACACGGAGTGACGGGATCGGGTAAAACAGAAGTCTATCTACAGGCGATCGCACCTGTCCTAGCAGCGGGTAAATCTGCCTTGGTTTTAGTCCCCGAAATTGGATTAACACCGCAACTAACCGATCGCTTTGTGGCCCGTTTTGGCGATCGAGTCTATGTTTATCATAGCGCCCTCTCGGAAGGAGAAAGATACGATACTTGGCGACAGATGTTGACAGGAACCCCGCAAGTTATTATCGGGACGAGATCGGCGATTTTTGCTCCTTTACCCCATCTAGGGATGATTATCCTCGATGAAGAACACGATAGCAGCTTTAAACAAAGTCAATTACTTCCCACCTATCACGCGCGTACCGTGGCTAAATGGCGCTCTCAATTAAACCATTGTCCCGTAATTTTAGGCTCGGCCACGCCATCCCTAGAAACATGGCTAGAATCCCAAGTTAATCCCCGTCTTTACCTATCTTTGCCCGATCGCATCCAAAATCGCCCCTTACCGCGGGTGGAAATCGTCGATATGCGACGGGAATTGCAGCGAGGCAATCGTTCCCTCTTTAGTCAATCCCTGCGTTCATCTCTGGAAACCCTGCGCGACAAGGGAGAACAGGCAATTTTATTCGTCAGCCGCCGGGGACATAGTACCTTTGTATCTTGTCGAAGTTGCGGTTATGTGCTGGAGTGTCCCCACTGTGATGTCTCTCTCTCCTACCATCACACCGAACCGGGAGCGCAAGAATTACTCCGCTGTCACTACTGCAACTATGGTCGCATCCATCCGAAACAATGTCCTGAATGCGGTTCTCCCTATCTAAAATTTTTCGGTACTGGCACTCAGCGAGTCACCCAAGAATTAAGCAAAGAATTTCCTGATTTGCGCTGCTTGCGTTTTGATAGTGATACCACCCGCAACAAAAATGCTCCCCGGGAACTATTAAAAAAATTTACTGATGGTGAGTTTGATGTCTTAGTCGGAACCCAAATGCTCACCAAAGGATTAGATATAGAGCGAGTTACCCTAGTAGGAGTAATGGCAGCCGATGGTTTACTTTATCACTCCGATTATCGCGCCTCCGAACGCGCTTTTCAAACCCTCACCCAAGTAGCAGGGAGAGCAGGAAGGGGAGAAACAGAAGGAAAGGTAATTATCCAAACCTATACCCCCGAACATCCCGTGATTAGAGCAGTGCAAACCCACGATTATGAGGGTTTTGTCGAGACGGAATTAATGCAGAGAGAGGGTTTAAATTATCCTCCCTACGGCAGTTTAGTCTTAATTCGCTTTAGTGGTTTAGATGGGGAAGCAGTGCAGAAAAGTGCTGAAAATGTCGCAGAGGAATGTGTTAATAATTTCGGTTCCGATTGGGATATTTTGGGACCTGCACCCGCAACAATTATGCGCGTGGCTAACCGTTATCGCTGGCAAATTCTGTTAAAATTATCGGGAGAAAAGGCTGATATCGGTCGTCTTTTTCTTCCCCTAAAAAGCTTAGTTTTACCCAAGGTAAGTATGGCGATCGATGTGGACCCCTTGACGATAGAATAATCAGGGATGGGTAATGCGCTCGCAACGCGCTCGCTACGCGAGATCGCTATTGTTCACGGATGCAACCAGTTTTCTAAATCCGTCAAAGTGTTAAAGTCCAATAAAGCGAGTCCTAAGTCTTCTAAGCGCTCCACAGGAAGGTTACGGATAGTTTCTTGTAGATTCTGGGGTATTTCACCGAAACGTCGCTGAAGTTGACGGAGGAGTAAATACGCTTCTCCCTGTTGTCTTCCTTGTTGAATACCTTGCTGTACACCCTCTTGAACCGCTTGTTCCCTATCCTGTTGGTAAAGTGGAGCTAAACGCATAATAAACTCCCTATCCTCCTGTGTTTTTTTCGATAACGCTTCTAGATTTCTACTCAAATTATACAATAAGTTTAAGGAAGCCGATTTT
>NZ_JAPZSS010000076.1:0-10498 GCF_027532015.1 Microcystis sp. LE19-131.1A
TAATAATAATTCCTAGTAAGCTCGCTCCTATCCCTAATTCTTTCGTTAGCTTTTTGCCTAGAATCGCTAGATCTATTTCTAGCGAGAGAAGCCAGAAGCCTGTGTTGGCAAGTTTTCTAGCTCGCTTGTCCCCCTGTCAGCAATGTTAATCTTGGGATTAGTTTTGATATACCTTTATTCTTTAGGATTTCTTGGAGCAACAAGAGGTGCTATTTTAACTCCGACAATAGTATTAATTTTCTCTGCTTTTGGTTTATCTTATCCTATATCTAATGGAACCCTAACTACTAAATCATCTCTAAAACAGCCAAAGCGGTTGATTTATCTATTATTCTTGATCGGTATCTTTCTGGTAGTCGCCGTATTTTTTATTAATTTTGAGCAGTTATTTGCGGATCTATTCCAGAATACTTTAATCTTTGAAAGGCTTTTCAATCCTGACCAATCTACTCAACGATCTTCAGAATTGCGAATTGAGGAGGCCATCGGAGGGCTTCAAGTTTTCCAAGATGAAACTGAATTTTTATTTGGTAAAGGTTTAGGCGCAACGTTTTTCTCAGTATTGGGCTATGAAGTTTACAGTTTCCATATAGGTATTTTGAATTTTTTGCTTAAGGGCGGATTGATTATGTTCGGTTTTGTTGTTTTTATTTTATATGTAAAACTTCCCCAATTATTTTTTAAATCTCTACTATATCCCCGCACTTTCAATCCACTACAGCGTACCGCATTACTTACAGTTTTACCAGGAATATTTGGCTGGGCATTCATCCTGTTATCTGGTGGAGGCTGGTTTCCCTTTATGTCTTTAGGACTTGGTTTTGCTTTCGGTGCTTACTCACATATTAGAAAGCATGGTCTGGGCATTTTCTTTGAGTAATTAATAAATCGACACAAAGCAATCTTTAGGGAGCATCTCACTTGTGCAATGAGTATTAATCCTCATGTCCGTCAAAAACTAGAAAATCTTCAACTTGATCACAAAGAGAAATGAGATTATAATATCTATAACTTACAATTCAGAATATAGCTCGATGGGAGGAAGAATCCAATGTGATCAGAAAACGAAAAAAGAATTCAAGAGTTATCCCGATAGTTGGGAGCGTGTCTCTAGAAGCAATCCCAAATTAAGAAATTTAATAACTTGGGAGAAAGAGAGGAGGCGGTCAGTGATTTAATGATTGGTGTATGTTAACTCAGAAATCGGTATTTTTTTGTCAAAACAAGCACGGGAGAAACAGCAGGTCGGACAAGAAAAGTGAAAAGTATTTTAGGTGAATTACCAATTACAGAAAAACAAGCGAAGAAGTTAGAAGTAAAGCCGAGAACTCAGATGAGTCATATCTTAGAGAAGAACTGTTTGCTATTAAGTGGCGATGAACATCTGAGAAATCGGAGCAGAAAATCAAATCATTGACGGAAATTGCTGTTTCTCACAGTACCCGACAACGCCTCGTACATCACTATGCTTTTGAAGAATTACCCTCTAACCCAGAAGTAGAAGTGGAAGAAATGAGCATAGATGGCGGTAAGGTACGACTAAGAACTCCCAAGGGAGTTGCCCAAGAATCTCCGCACTTTTAGGGCGGAGATTGTCAATTGTTAAGTGGTTAGCTGAGTTTGTTTACCTACAGGATGCTGCCTATCTAACAGTCTTCGCAGTAGGGGGGAAGATTGCTTTTAAAAGCTTGTCAACCAACCTATTTGCCGCCTAGCAATTCTCATTTTAAGGTTTCATGACATTAAAACCCTTGCACCTAGAGGGGTTAATAATTCTTAACGAATCTCTAGATCGCTGAAACAACGCAAAATCGTTTCAAAATGAGAATAGCTGACCTAAAACACGGCTTCGGCGGGGTTTTAGCCTTCGGGATTCGGGGCGGTTTCGAGGCCGGGCGGAATTTTATCAACCGGGTGAAACTGGCCAGTCATCTCGCCAATGTGGGCGACGCAAAAACCCTCGTTATCCATCCCGCCTCGACGACTCACCAGCAGTTAAACGAGGAAGAACAGCGATCGGCGGGAGTAACGCCCGAATTAATCCGCGTTTCCGTGGGTTTGGAACATATTGACGATATTATCGAGGATTTCCAGCAAACTTTCCAGAGTTTATAACCCACCACCCCGCCCATGTATCGCCTAGACTTGATCTCCCCGGAAACCCGTTTCTATTCCCCACCGCATCCTTTTGTTCTCGAATCGGGGGCGGTTCTCGAAAGGGTGCGGATCGCCTATCGAACCTGGGGAATTTTGAATAACAAGCGGGATAACGGGGTTATTGTCTGTCACGCCTTCACGGGATGGGCCGACGTGGAAGCTTGGTGGGAACCTTTGTTAGGAACCGGACGCGTTCTCGATCCCACCCGGGATTTTATTGTCTGTAGCAATATTCTCGGCAGTTGCTACGGGACAACCGGCCCCACTTCGATCGATCCCCGTACCGGTAAACCCTACGGCCCGACTTTCCCAGAGATCTCCATTCGGGATCTGGTTCACCTACAACGGCTGTTGGTGGACGCATTGGGGATCGAGTCTTTGCGGTTGGTGATCGGGGGTTCCTTGGGAGGGATGCAGGTTTTGGAATGGGCGCTACTGTACCCAGAGAGGACGCGATCGATCGCTGTGATTGCCGCTTTGGGACGACATTCGGCCTGGTGTATCGCACTAGGAGAGGCTCAAAGGGGAGCGATCTATGCCGATCCAGATTGGCAAGGGGGAAATTATGCGATCAATCGCCCTCCGGCCCGGGGTTTATCGGCAGCCCGGATGATGGCGATGACTACCTACCGATCGCACGCCAGTTTTGAGGAACGTTTCGGCCGCGAGTACGGGGAGGGGGGAGAGTTCACGATCGCCCGCTATTTAGAATATCAGGGAGAAAAGTTAGTCGAACGTTTTGACGCTAATGCTTATATCACCTTAAGTAGGGCGATGGATCGTCACGATGTCACCCGGACGGGAAAAAGTTACCAATCGGTTTTACAGTCGATTCAACAACCGACGGCGATCGTGGCGATCGATTCGGATCTTCTTTATCCTCCCGTGGAACAAGAGGAGTTGGCGAAATATATCCCCAATTCTGAATTATTCTGGTTGCGATCGCCGCACGGTCACGACGCATTTTTAATGGATGGCGATATGGATGCGTTGAATGATCTTCTCGTCACTTTCGGGAATGGATGAGCAACGGGAAATAGTCGCGGGTTGGGGATGGTGGGGTAGAGAGCGATCGGCGTTGCTGCGCTGGAGGCGATCGGGATGTTTGAGAGGAAATCTTGTTAAAATTAGAGAAAGGAAGTTTGCTATAATCGTTCGTATTAACTCCCCGAACTCGTTCAATGGAATTTAAAAGTATCAAAGAGCTTCGTGAATATCTCCGTCGTTATAACTCTAACTCGTTTGTAGAAGTTGGTACAAGTGTATGTTGGCAAGAATGGCAAAATGGGGGACCTCGAATATCGCGTCTAGGACGGGTAAAAAAAAATTCCAGACGAAATTATGCTTTACGCTTGATCTTGCTTGCGAGTGCAGGAAATCCTTACCGTAATCAAGCGATTACTTTTCAAGAATTTGAAAGTCTCATTGATGTCTTGTCCAATTTTGCTAATCATACCATTTCAGATAAAACCCTCCTAGATACGGAAGCAGAATATATCTTTAATGATTTACATACTTGGGAGCGAGAGAATTACAAAACTGTTCGTAACTGGAAATTGCTTCTAAGTGATATTTTCACCAAAGAACTAATACGCAAAAATGGAGGCCATCTTTTCTTACAGCGTCAGGCACTTTTTCAAAATTCTGGATTTTGGACCCCCCTTGCTCTTGTACAACTTGCTCGTGTACAACGAACTATGAAGGTTTTTGAAATTCTAAATTCTATAGACTTAAATACTATAAATTTTTTTGAATCCTCCACTAAATTAAATCATGAATTTTATTTTGTTCAGTTTATGTCTAGCATCGGATGTTTTTTGAAAACGAGATTTCGAGGTGTACTAGATTTTAAAAAAAGTATAGATTTTGATGACGAACTGAAATCTAAAGGTTATACCGAAGAAAATCTAAGGATTTTTGTTCGTTTAAATAGTCGAGTTTTTAGTTCGAGTGATCGTGACTCATTCCGTAATATAGTTACAGAAAGGTTAAATAATACAAGTGAAGTATATCATCCTTTCTTTTATAATTCTTTTCTCGATTATCCTTTTATTGATCTGGGTCAAGATAAATATTGTTTGCCAGACGCGTGTTCATTAATGGAATCTTCTTGGAATATAACATGCAAGCATCTTCCATCTAATAAGATTTTGGATCAAGCTTTTGAACAATATCTCGCTAACGTTTTATTACCTATAATCGCACCTAACTGTTTTGAAAAGATTAGAGAGGTTGAAAATCCACAAAGCTCTGACGACAAAAGGGCTGATTTTCTAATTACTCTACCTAATGTTTATATTATTATTGAATGCAAAAATTCTTTAATGTCTTCCGATACAAGCGTATGTTTTAATCCCAAAGGATTGGCGAGTTTGTGGGGAAGAATTCATGGTGCTACAGAACAAATATCATCAACTATTAAAGCTCTTAAACTAGAAGATAAACCTGTGATCCCACTAATTCTTACATTTTATGATGCACTACTAGCATCTAATGTCTTTGAATCGATAGTTAAATCTACAGATTATTGCGATCATTTGAATCTTTCTATGCCTCCTATTGTTCGATCTTTACATGAGTTCGAGGATCGGATATATGATAGAAGCCTAGAAAATTGGGCGGAATCAATGTTACCTAAACAAAGTGATTCTTCAATTAAGCCTGATAATCAAGGACATAATTATAGACATTTAAAGGACATAATTATAGACATTTAAAGGACTTTTATTAATAGGCTTTTATGCTTTGAATTTATATTTTCTGTTGTTTATTGCGACGATTTTTGGTCACGAGATCGGGAAAATGGCTTAAATCCTCGATCGAACGCGGTGCGGGATAAATTTCTCCCGGTTCGGCCGTCACCCGATCGAGATAAATTTGAAAGGCCCTCTCGTCCTCTCTATGTTCGAGAATATAACTCCGTAGTTCCTCGCGACTCATCGATTCAAACTCGCGTTTTATCATACATACCTCCAATCGCCATTTTTAAAAATAATAATTTCTTGCTCTTCCCCAGCGAGAAAAAAGATATTTCCCGTTCTTTCGTCAATCCGAACAATATTAACGGGCAAATACATCTTCGTTGCCCAATAACTTAAAATAAAACAGGTTAGCTGTTGCGCGGCAGTAGGAATGGGCTTGTACTCCTCCAGTGTTTCGTTATCCAGTGTAGCGCAGGACCGACGGGGCGATCAATCGCTTGCCCGTTTATATCTGATAATCCATGACGAAAACCACCTTACCACCCCGTGCGTTGGCACTTAAGGCCGCAGTCATCTTCTTGGGATAGGGGAGATTGAGATTATTCATTAACTGAATAAAATCCTCACGATTGCGGCCGGCGAAACGGGGATTCCAGCGCTTTTCCTCACTGATCGAGGAGACCGTTCTTCCCAGATAATCGTGACAGGGATAAACAAGCGTATCGTCGGGGAGAGTGAATAACTTCTCCGTTACCGTCTTGTATAGCACCTCCGGCGAACCGTTCTGAAAATCGGTACGACCGCAACCGCGAATTAAGAGTGCATCCCCCGTTAATAGGCGTTTTTCATCGATGAGATAGGCTATATGACTATCGGTGTGGCCCGGAGTGGCGATCGCTTTTAGCTGCTGACCTGCCACGGTCCAGAGGTCGCCATCGCGCACATAACCATCGATATCGCTCACTTCGGCGTTTTCGGGAACGAGGATCGAACAGTTGGTTAACTCCCGTAAGCGGTGCGCTCCGGTGATATGGTCGGCGTGGACATGGGTTTCCATCGTGTAGCCTAGAGTTAACCCCAACTGCCAAAGAATCTGCCGATCGCGATCAACCTGTTCGAGGACCGGATCAATTAAAATCGCCTCCCCCGTACCCGAATCAGCGATCAGATAGGTGTAGGTACTCGATTCCCTATCGAAAAGCTGGCGGAAAATCGGCGCTGCCGGCCGGAATGCGATCGAGTAGGCCGTGGGGAGAGAAATTCTCTCTTTCAGCGATCGCAACAAATCCCGGGCCAGTTCGGCCGCCTGTAAACGCAGTTCGGGAATGGCGGTGGTTTCCCAGAGATCGCCTTTGCGGGGATTTCCCAAGCTGTACAGCGTGTCCGATGCCGTACCGTCTGGCCGGAGAATCGCCCCGTTGTCCGCGGTTTCGATGCCACAACCTAGGGGATGGGGACGGATTAACCCCCGTTGGCGAAGATGAACGACGAGGGGATCGGTTATGGTCCTGTAATCGTTACTCGCGCCGGTACAGTTAATAATTCGATCGACGGTTAGGTTTAAGAGGTTTCCCGTTCCCCGTTGACGGATAGTAACCTCTACACAGCCGTTTTTATCCTCGGCAGTTTCAATTCTTCCCCCATGATAGGTTAATTGTCCCGATTCTACGGCCTCGTCGAGGATACTGGCGATCTCATCGGCGAGGCGATGGCGAAGAACCTCCCAATAGGCTTTCAGGTGGCGTAGAAATCTGGCGCGTTCCGCTATCGGCAGACAATGCCATAGACCTTGAGATATCGGACGTAAGGCGTTTAAAACGGCCCGCCAGTCGTGACCTTGACTCTCGGCGGTTTTTACCTCCGCGCGAATCTGCCGTAGGAGTCCCCGCGTGGTCTGGGGTGCGGTTTCGAGGGTGAGGAACGGGGGATAGGGATCGGTGGGTCGGTGCGATCGGGGGATCAGGCCATGACGGGAAACTGCGTGGATTTTGCCCGTGAATCCCCTTTGTGCCAGGGAAACCACCATATCCACCATCGTTAACCCCGTACCGACGAGCAGAATCGTCCCGTCAGGTTTTAGATCGGCGAGTGTGTCCGTCTCCCAAGCGTCGCGGAGATAGGGGGAATTGAGAGACGCGAGGGGTTGGGGAACCGTTGCGGGAAAATTGCCCAGCGCCAGAACTACTTTAGCGGCGCTGATTTTCTTGCCTCCTTTGAGGGTAATCGTTGCCTTTTCCCCGTCGAGTACCAGATCGATCGCCGCATCGGTAAACGTTTCCAGACGGTGATCGGCAATGGCGTTGTTCCGCGCTTCTTCTAGGATCGATCGGATGTATTTGCCGTACACTAGACGCGGGACGAAGCTGGCCGGATCGATCGATCGATAGCCGTTATCTGCTAACCAGTGGAGGAAATGTTCGGGATCGTCCTCGAAGGCGCTCATTTTGCCCGCAGGAATATTGAGCAGGTGGCCGCTGTCTCGCGTTCCGTAGGCGATCCCCGTACCGAGGGGTTTTCGGCGCTCGATCAGGGCGATCGATAATGGAGTCCCTGTGTCGCGTAACAGGTTCGCCGTCACCAGGGAGCCACTAAATCCTCCCCCGATAATGGCGATGTCGAAAGTTGCAGAAAATTGATTCCGGTCAATGTAGCTCATAGATAACTTTTAAAGAGGATTTAGTATTAGTTAGTCTAGCTGAAAGATAATTTTTAGGCATTCTTGGTTAAGACATTAAAAATAAACGATAGAATTGGCTGTCAACTAATATATAAATCCCTAGAAAAATATAGATAAAAGGACTAATTTTATGTCCGTAGTTTGTAACCACTTTAGCTATCCTGGGATGGGTAATCAAAAAATAGGCTAGGGCGCACCAAATCCCCATCATGAGATAAAAAATTATCATGATAATTAAGACGTGCATCGGGGAATTATTGGCAAAAAGAGAGGTATAGATACCAATATTATCACCGCCATTAGCCACGGTCACGGCAGCAACGTAATAGGTTTGGGAGGGAAAACGAGGAAAAAAGGAGCGATTTTTAGAATAATTAACATCTTCTCTTACTTCTTGAATATAATCCTCATTTTCCCTTGACAAAAGTTGTTTAATGCCGATAATTAGAGGGATAAATCCTAATAGACCAATCCATTCTTTAGAAACCAGTAACCCAAATAGTAAACCGAGGGAACTAGCTAGGAGAATCAGGGTAAAACCGAGGTATTGACCAATAATCAGGTGTCGAGGTCGAAAATTAGCATTAAGTCGCGAGAAAAACAACATTAGCACCATCAGATCATCAAGATTTGTGGCTACAAAACTCGTCATGCTAGTAATTAAAAGGGCTACTAACCAATTCATAGATTGAAAAAAGAGATAATCCTTCCCATTCTAAATCTCGTAGTGCCAGATTTCCTCCTCTCGTAAAAGAAGACGATGGACGGGAAGACGTTCCACAGCCCCCTGTTGTTCAAGATGATTAAGTGCGCGGGTAATTGTGACTCTAGTAGTTCCTAATAAGTCAGCGATATCCTGATGAGTTAGACGCACATCAATTAATTGTCCAGTACCGGTTTGTTTACCAAATTGATTGCCTAACCATGACAGTAATTTCAAGACCATAACATCAGTACGTTTGTAGCTACGAATAATACTTAGTTCTTGTGCTTGCTGAAGATGAGACAGCAGAATTTCTGCCATTTGATAACTCTCAACTGTGGAAAAGGAAACTGCTTGTACAGGAGTGATGCACTCAACTTGATAGGGATTGACTCTCTCTAGGGTTTTGCCAACAAAATTGCCAGGTCCCCACAATCCCAAGACGATCAGGGTTCCATCTTCTAACCAGGTGGAGGTTTTCACGACTCCACTCTCGATTTTCCAGAAATTAGGGTTTCTAAGGGGCAAAATCGCCCGATTATCAAAGTGCCAGCGATGGGGGGTTGGTGGTTGATAGGTAAGCGTCATGATTGGTAAGTAGTCGTGCAAAATTAATTTTGTAGTCGAGACTCCGAGACAGGAGACGGGAGACAGCTATTAGGGATCGGATTTGATAATTTTGGGGTAAAAACGATAATTACCCCAAAAAAGACCGATTTTATGCCCTTGCAAGCCCTATTTATTTCGGGGTGCTAGTCTTCTCCAGTTCCGTGGTGGCCGAGGAGATCAGTTCTTGCCAAGCTCGATCGCTTTCTTGTAGAGTTTGTTTAACCGCGTCGATGGTCTTTTCTACGCGAGTTTTCAGGAAAGGGGAAGCATTGTCTTTGAGTCGTTCGGTGTCGTCGGCTAAGATATCGATCGTCTCGGAGGTATTAACGAGGCTATTTTCTAGGGTAATAAGGTTGTTTTGCAGGGTTTCACTGAGTTTAGCGCCGGATTTGGTCAATTTTTTCGTCAATTTACTCACTTTTTCCCCTAGATCGTCAATATTGTCCGCTAAGTCCTCTAGGTTGTCCTGTTGAGCTTCGATAATCTTCTTGTCGAGAGAAGGAGCGGCCAGTTGAGCATTTAGGTCATCGATAGCCGATTTTGCCGCTTGGATGGCTTTTTCATAGGCAATTTGGGCATCTTCGAGAATTTTTGGGCTAGAAACCTCATTTTTTTTCTTGACTGGTTCCACCACGGTGCCACCGGTTGCTGTTGCACGGTCAATGACGGCCAACGGTTCGGGGAGTAGCGGCAAGGCGATCGCATTTCCCCTTCCCCCTAGGAGCAAAGTGACAGTTAAGAGGAAAATCAGCAGCCGGAAAACTTGATTTTTGAGGCTTTTAAAGCTCTTATTTCGGTTGATCATGATTTAATTTTCTCCTGTTTAGAAAAATTAGTTACTCTATCTAAATGTTATCATACAAAATACTTGTATGTTATTTATATACAGAAAATTTTATAAAAAATTTATTATATTTTTTAAACGATAAATTTCAGATAAAATATAAACTTTTTGAGTCAAAAGCCATTACAGAAAAGCTTTTGCTCTTTTAATAAAAAATTAATTTTTATCGCTTTTTTTATTAATGAGATGCTGAACTATCCGATGAGTCTATTTCTTGATTAATCGGAGATATTTTCTTACGACCTTTAATATATTTGGCTAAGGGTTGTTTTTTCTTCAGTCGTTTAATGCCACTGAGGGTGGAGAGAGTGAAAAAAGTTCCCACGAGAACCATCTGCCATAAACCGCAGCCAGAAGCCGCGCCTAATCCTGCCGCTAACCAGATAGTCGCCGCCGAAGTCAAACCTTTCACTTGTACCTTATTTAGTTCCCGATGGGATTGTTGTAGGATGATTCCCGCCCCTAAAAAACCGACACCAGAAGCGACCCCTTGAATAGTGCGACTGAGGGCATTAGAAGACGCATAACCCACATCTCCTTCCGCTTGTAGGGGAATCATCACGAACATGGCAGCTCCGAGACTAACGATGATAAAAGTTCTCAATCCAGCCGGACGACCGCCTCGCTGTCGGTTATAACCAATCAGACAGCCGACGGCCATAGCCATAAGACCTCCTGCAAAAATAGGAACTGATTATGTACAATAAAGTAAAACACTCAGAAAAACCATGACTTACGAAAAAGTAAAAAATTTGAATCCAGAAGAGTTTAAACGCTTTTGTGGAGTATATCCTGAAACATTTAAG
>NZ_JAPZSS010000153.1:0-4357 GCF_027532015.1 Microcystis sp. LE19-131.1A
GCATTTTAAAAAGCATTATCGGAGACTGCGAAAGGCACAAAAAAGCCTTTCTCGAAAACAGAAAGGCTCAAAAAATCGGGAAAAAGCAAGAATCAAAGTAGCCAAGATTCACGCTCAAATGACCGATAGCAGAAAAGACCATTTACACAAGCTAACCACTCAATTAGTTCGTGAAAATCAAACGATTGTGGTTGAGAATTTAGCCGTCAAGAATATGGTCAAAAACCCGAAATTATCTCAGGCAATATCTGACGTTAGTTGGGGAGAAATCACTCGTCAATTAGCCTATAAATGCCGTTGGTATGGGAGAAATTACATCGAAATAGATAGATGGTTTCCTAGCTCTAAAAGGTGTAGTAATTGCGGGTATATTGCTGAGAAAATGCCGTTAAATGTTCGAGAATGGGATTGTCCAGACTGTGGGACACACCATGACCGAGATGTTAACGCTAGTAAAAACATTTTGGCCGCAGGGCTTGCGGTGTCAGTCTGTAGAGCGACCATAAGACCAGAACAGAGTAAATCTGTTAAGGCAGGTGCGAAAAATCCTTCGGGACAGAAGCAGAAACCTAAATCGTGAGGTTTGGGAATCGCCGTCCGTTTTACGGCGGCGAGGATGTCAACTTCTAGTCTAAAACTACCTGTATGATGATTGGAGAGGATAGAATCCTATCTCCCCTAAACGAGTAATTAAACAAAAATTTCGCTTTTTTTTATGGATAATCTGCAACTCTGGCAACGTTACCAAGATTGGTTATACTATCACCCTAACCTAGAACTTTATCTCGATGTCAGTCGGATTCCCTTCGATGAGGCTTTTCTCAAAGGTCTAGAAGCAAAATTCGAGCGTGCTTTCCAAGATATGGCAGCCTTAGAACAGGGTGCGATCGCCAATCCCGACGAACAGCGTATGGTCGGCCACTACTGGCTGCGCGCTCCTGAACTCGCTCCTAACCAGGAATTGCGGGACGAAATCACTGAACCCCTAGCACAGATCAAAGAATTTGTCAAGAAAATTCACTCCGGAGCAATTAAGCCGCCCAATCGGTCAAAATTCACCGATATTCTCTGTGTAGGCATCGGGGGGTCTGCTTTGGGTCCCCAATTCGTTGCCGAGGCTCTAGCACCCGATTTTCCCGCCTTAGAGATTGCTTTTATTGATAATACCGACCCCAAAGGCATCGATCGCACCTTAGCCCATTTACCCCTAGCTACCACCCTGGTTATCGTCACCAGTAAATCCGGCGGCACTCCCGAAGCGAGAAACGGAATGTTAGAAGTCCGCAACGCTTACGAAAAACTAGATTTAGACTTTCCCCAACACGCAGTCGCCGTCACTATGCCTGGTAGCCAACTGGACAAACACGCCCAAGATTGGCTAACTCGTTTCCCCATGCAGGATTGGGTCGGTGGTCGTACATCAGAACTATCCGCCGTCGGTCTTCTCCCGGCCGCTTTGCAGGGTATCGACATTAATGAAATGTTAGCCGGGGCCAAAGAAATGGACATCGCCACCCGCGTCCATAACCTGAAAAAAAATCCTAGCGCCCTACTGGCTCTAGCTTGGTATCATGAGGGCAATGGCAAGGGAGAGAAAGATATGGTGATTCTGCCCTACAAAGACAGTCTCTATCTCTTTAGCCGCTATCTGCAACAATTGGTCATGGAGTCCCTCGGTAAAGAAAAAGACCTCGATGGCAAGACGGTTTACCAAGGTATCGCCGTCTATGGTAACAAAGGTTCCACGGACCAACACGCCTACGTCCAACAATTACGCGAAGGGATTCCCAATTTCTTCGCCACTTTTATTGAAGTGTTAAAAGACCGACAAGGAGATTCCATCGAAGTGGAAACTGGCTCCACTGCTGGCGATTTCCTCTCAGGATTACTGCAAGGTACTCGACAAGCTTTATACGAAAATAGTCGTCACTCTATCACTATCACGATCCCAGAGGTCACTCCCCGTCAGGTAGGGGCCTTAATCGCCCTCTACGAACGGGCCGTTAGTTTCTATGCTAGTTTAGTTAACATTAACGCCTACCATCAACCCGGGGTAGAAGCAGGGAAAAAAGCCGCTGCTTCTATTCTGGATTTACAAAGAAAAATCGTGCAAGTTGTCCGGGAAACGGGCACTTCTCTCGACCTAGCCACTCTAGCGGCCAAAATCGGGGCTAGTGACCAAGTTGAAGCTATCTATAAAATTGTCCGTCATCTCAACGCTAATCGGCGCAGTTTAACTATTACTGGCGATTTAAGTAAACCAGAAACGATCCAAATCTCTGCACGCTAATCAGTTATCAGTTATCAGTTATCAGTTATCAGTTATCAGATGTAAGTTTTAAGTTAATTAGTTATTTAGTTATCAGATGTAAGTGAATTAGTTAATTAGTTATTTATTTATAGCGTTTCCTAAGCTAGTGAAGTACACTTGTTTTTCTTCCCTTTTGCCTTTTGCCTCTTGCCTTTTGCCTAAAACCCATAACTTTTGTACCTCAGCAGACTGAAAAACGCTATATCTTCATCTTTATCCCTGTTTACTGTTTACTGTTTACTGTTTACTTATTACTGTTTACTGATTACTGAATATAACTAACCATGGAAATGCTCGAAAACCTGAAAATGGCTTTTTCCGCTTTGATGGCCAATAAACTGCGTAGTGGTCTAACTATGCTGGGAATTGCTATCGGTAACGCCTCCGTCATTGCCCTAGTGGGAGTGGGTGAAGGAGCGCAAAAAGTCGCCCTAGAGCAGTTTGAAGCCCTCGGTCCGAATGTTTTATTTGTTTCCACCTCCTCGCGCAATGTCCGGCGGACAATTCCTAATCCCCGGCCGCTCACCTACGAAGATGCTCAAGCGATCGCATCTCAAGTTCCCGCCATTGCCGCCATTTCTCCCGAATTCAGCGGGAAAACAATCTTATCCTTCGGTAATAGAACCAGTAATAGCCCCCTAGTCGGGGTGGGAGCCGATTACCTAAATGTGCGTAACCGTCAACTATCTAAAGGTAGATTTATTATGGAATCTGACCTGAAACGGGATAATCGCGTGATTGTCTTGGGATCGGAATTAGCTAAAAATTTCTTTGGTAATCGCAATCCCGTGGGCGAAAATCTTCGCATCGGCAATCTTAGTTTTCAAGTCATTGGAGTTTTACAGGCGAAAGGCTCCTTATTTGAGGCTAATCAGGACGATCGAGCCTTAATTCCCCTAACTACCATGTCTAATCGGGTTCAAGGCCGCAGCTCTATCTTTGGCATTCCCCTAACTCATATTTCTGTCTTGGCCAAAAACTCCAGCCAAATTAAAGCCGCCCAGTTTCAGATTAGCAACCTGCTGCAAATGCGTCATCAGGTCAGCGACGAGAATTATGTGCAGATTTTCCCCCAAACCGCAATCCTAGAAATGGCCAAAGAAACTAACGATAGTTTAACTAGAATGTTAGCCTCGATCGCTAGTATTTCCCTTTTTGTCGGGGGAATCGGTGTCATGAATATTATGCTCGTGTCAGTCACGGAGAGAACCCAAGAAATCGGGTTAAGAAAGGCTTTAGGAGCGAAAGAAGGGGATATAAAAGGTCAATTCCTCATTGAATCGGTGATTTTAGCTACCACTGGCGGAATTATCGGCATTTTTGTCGGCATTCAAGGAATGTATCTAGCGGGAATTTTTGCCGCTTTAACCACCAGTGTCTCAATCCCCGCCATAATTCTCGCTTTAGGAGTTTCCAGTGCCATCGGTCTGATTTTCGGTGTTGTTCCCGCTCATCGTGCCGCTAAATTAGAGCCAATCGTTGCTTTGAGAAGATTATAGTTGCTGAAACTATCCAATCTATCCTACTCGAGTCTGACCAAGACAAAAAAGTGAAACTTGAAATTAAGCAGCAATTTCTTGACTCTCTAAGACAGACTGAAAAGGGAGAAAGGGAGATTTCAGCCGAGGAAGTAGCTAAAAAACTAGGCTTAAATTGGTAATAGCCTACTTGGTAGAATTTACAGCCGAAGCAATCGCTGGTTTAGCAGCACTCCCTGCAATTATTCAAGAGCAAATTTTCGGTAAAGTTCGCCTGTTGTCGGACAATTTTGCCAATTTTAGTCCTCAAGCTTTCAGTGCTAATTTGACTGGTCTTTTCAAGCTTCGAGTCGATGACTATAGAGTTATAGTCATTTCAATTAAAATTGGGAATATCAATCCCAGAGTTTTTAAGGATTTTGTCGGTCTATACTTTGCACGGCTGCAACTTGCATTTTTTACTCAAGGACAATAGTATAGTTTAAGAGTCATAATTAGAAGCAAAGCACTCATTAAAAACATGATTAACCTAGAATTCACGGAAGAAGAAAAGAACTCACTGTATTAT
>NZ_JAPZSS010000240.1:0-11617 GCF_027532015.1 Microcystis sp. LE19-131.1A
GAAGGCTTTTGTAGTAACGATTCTGGTTCCAATCACACAATTTAGAGAACCGTTGAAAATCTATGAACTCCCGAAAAGGCTTGCCATATAAGTATTTCGCATCTAAGTACAATTGCTTATTGCAAAAGTGGGATGCTCCCATTACCCCGATCGCATTCTCATCAATTAGTTTAATTGCTTCCGTCGCATCGAGATGAAAACGATTCCCTTCCATCGGCACAAAACGCGGTTCTACCTCCCAATAACGACAGAATTTTTCCCAACAAACCTGCACATTAATGCCCATGACTAAATTAGGTTTATCGGTGGGTTTACCCTCTTTTTGTCGGCGATAGCGCCACTGCCATTTTAAAGCCATGCCTCCCAACATCGCCGCTTCACTGGAACCAATGGTAGAACAACCGGTTGCCGATGCGCCTTTGGGAGCATTCCAGAGTCTAGCGATCATATTCACACAATGCAGTTCAATTTCGGCGGTTTGTGGGTATTCATCCTTGTCGATCATGTTTTTATCGAAGGTTTCCGCCATTAATTGTTTGGCTTCTGGTTCCATCCAAGTGGTGACAAAAGTAGCCAAATTCAGGCGAGAATTACCATCAAGGGCGAGTTCATCGCGGATTAAATTGTAGGCCACCGCCGGCGGCATTTCTCCCTCGGTAATCTCGTATTTAGGTACGGCGGAAGTCAGGGCGCGGGAAGCATAGGTGGGGGTAATTAGTGTCTCTTCTGGACCTAGGCGATCGAGATTAATTTTCTGATGAACCATAACTTCCTTAATAAAATATCTTTTTTGCTTAGAGTAAATTACCAATCATCCCAAAAATAATAGCAATAATCGAGACGGATAAAGAATAGGAAAGCATTCCGTAGGTTGCTACCAGCCGCCGCATCGCCGTACTATTAATACTTGTATCGGAGGTTTGATAACAAGCCGCTATACAAAAACCTTGATCGAGAAATTCCGTCCAATTAGGTTGATCTCAATCGGGAAAAACTAGGCCCTTACCATCATGATAGTAGCGCACTGCATATTCTTGGCTGTAGATCAGTTGTATGGCTAACCAAGCACTAATAATACCCAAAAAACCACAAGCAAAATGAACGATGGCGTGTTCGGAAGCGAGCAGATAAATTAATAGTCCGAAACTGCTGATCGTATAAAATAGGGATTCCAGAAATGCCACCGATGATTGGGAGATTTTAATAGTTCTAACTGCCAGGGGGCAACGCCAGAAATTCTGTAAGCTAGTAACATAATTGCCACTATTAAAGCGAAAAGAAAAGCTAAAACCAGTCGCAGAGTATTTGTCACCGGCAGCATTAAGACAATCAGAGCGACAATTATTTGACAGAGGCAGCGAATTTGAGTATAGCTTGGTTTTCTAGAGGTTTTTTTGATCATAGATCAAAGCAGAATTATCCCTAACTATTCTCTCATAAAAATCCGCTGGGTAAATTATGCGATCGCTGCTTGTAATTCCGGGCAACTGTACCAACTCCAAGGCCCGTCTAAAACTGGTTTGATATTCAGTTCTTCACGCCATTGATCTAAGGGTTTTTCTAATCCTTCTTCCCACTTGATCGGGAATAGGGGTTGGGCCTGGCGACCGATGGTAATTCCCCGAGAAATTAACTCGAATTTGTAACCGAGAGTTTTATTTAAATCGGCATCACTTTCCACCTCACTTAACAGAGTATCACTGGTAAAAAAAGTCATCAGTAAAGAGAGGAGATCGATGAGGAGAAAAGTAGGATAACGAGTTTGAGCGACCGTGACAGAAATTACTCCCAATTCTCCAAGAGTATCTAAACTAAACCCGGTGAGAATGTGATGGATATCGTGGGTTTTATCAATGCGAAAACCAATATAGTCGGCATCGGAATCAAATTGCTCGCGTTGGGGATAAAATTGCGGATCATAGCCCAAAGTGTGCATAATTGTGCCGTAAGTCCAACCGAGAGAACCTTTCGGCATTTTTAACATTGCTTCGAGATCGTAGGGTTTGCCGATGTATCTTTCTTGTACTAATTGCGCGGAGGCTGGTTCTTGCAGAACTGCTTTTACACATAACTCCATCGGGCGACTATTGACCAATCGGCGCTCGATTTCCCAGACATTAGCCGTTTCTTGGCCCGCACCAGCCGCTAGATCGACAAATTCCAGAAATCGATGCAAATTTTCGGGTGTGGCTAATTGATTGATGTATCTGTAACTCATGGAATTCTCCTCATCGGTAGATAAATTTACAGGCGGCTTAGAACAAGTGTATTAATAGCGCAGGGGGCCACCGTAACCACCGTATAAACCGACCCCGCGGGTACCGGCCCCCACCCCGTAAAAGCCGGGACCGACACCACCACCAACACCAATCCAATCGATAAATAGGGAAGTTGCCCCGCCGGCCTTGGGTAGAGTCCCTTCGATGAGCTTGTAGCTATAAATCAAGTCCTTGCCATCGATGACGGGATTGCTAATCTCGACGACAATTATAGTATTGTCTTGACGGCCAGGTTCATAGACCGAGAGGGTAGCATTGGGGGGATCGTTGGCAAAATTATCTTTTCCCGCCCTGGCTGTCCACTCATCCATGTAGGCGGCCATGGTCAGATTACCAGCAATCCGGTTCGGGCGATCGGAAAAGTATAATGTCTGTTTGTTGACGTTCACCAGGCGAATTGTTTTTGCGACGGGATCTACCTTAAGATCTTCCGCCGTTTGCACGAACATTAACTGCACTTTTTCTTGAGCAGGAGTAGTCTGGGCTACAGAAATATTGGGCATCCCCCAGCTAGTGATTGCCATGGCCGCTACTCCCAGAAAAAGTGTATAACGAAAACGCTTCAGGGATTTGGTCAATTGCTCAGAATTTCTCATGATTGCTCTCCTTAATACCCAGTTTAAACATACAACAGCTTATTTGATATTTCCAGTAATTTTCTTAGCTAACTATTTAGACTAATTAGCAATTGGCTATGATGGTAGTCTCGGAACGATCTGATCGACAAAAATATTAATCAAACCTGTCACCATAAATTGTACTCCGATCGCCGCTACAAATAGGCCCATAACTCGCTGAGTAATACTCAAGCCAATATCTCCTAAAAGTCTTTGTAACCATTTGCCAGCAGCGAGGATGAGAAAGACTAAAAAACTGACTAAAATTGTCATCAAAATCAGTTCAATGCCCGTACCAATACCTAGCCTTGATTCGGCTTCACTGGCATAAAGGATAACGTTAGCAATCACCCCAGGCCCCACTAATAAAGGCATAGCCATAGGAATAACAATCTGCCGATAAACTGACTTAGCTTCGCTGAGATAATCCCTTCCTTGCTCATTAATTAAAAGCTCTTTTGTCCCTGCCCCAGAACCGTTAACAATGTTGATACCGATAATCAACAAAAGCACGCCACCAGCCAGGCGAAAAGAGTCTAAGGTCACACCAAAGAATTTTAGCATTGCCGTTCCGATAAACAAAAAAATCAACAACAAACACAAGACAGTTAACGAGACAAATAGAGCCACGAGTCGTTGCACTTGTTTACGTTCGCGAGCGGTGTAACTAATAAAAATCGGCAGCATCCCCAGAGGATTTAAGAGTGCGAATAAAGTGATGGCAAAGTTTCTCAAAAAAGACCATTCCATAGGACAAAGTTGCTAATTTAAGCTCAATTTTTTTGCTTTTAACCGAGGGATAGTCTAGATAAAACTATCAGTATCACAAGTCCCCTTTTCTACTGCCGGGCCATGATAATTTTCAGACGTTCCTCCTGGTCGATCAGGTGGTCATGAGCGTCCGTACCCACATCCAGTTGAACCCAACCGATCTTACCGGTGAAACGACTGGTTTTCGAGGTGTATTCCGCCGCCACGGGGGTACCGGATTCGTAGCCGATATCCGTGGTTTCGTCGGCGGAGAAAATAAAAGCCTGAGTTCGTTCTACCCGACCCGTACCCACTGGTTGACCGTCGTAGTAGAGGGTGACATTTCCCCCCCGTCCTAAACCACCACCATCGTAGGCAAACTCCATCCGTACCTGATGCTTACCGGCCGGGATCGTCTCCGTCGCCTCGGTGACAAAACTTTCAATCCCCAGCACGTTATAGACGAACTTGGCTTTTCCATCGTGGCTATAGACACTCCAACCACCGAAGCGGCCGCCTTGGGCGATAATCACCCCGTCCGCACCTTCCGGGGGAATTTCCAGTTCCGCCGTTACCGAGAAGGATTTATTTTTGATGTTGATGACGCTATTTTCGGACAAACGCCCCATTCCGGCGAAAAATAATTGCGAGTTCCCCCCGGCGAGGGTGGGTCGGCCGGCGGTGGCAGGATCGATCCGTTCCACTTGGCGATCATCTAGGGGCAGTACATTATATTTAACCGCCTCGATCAGAAATTGTCGCTGTAGTTCGTGCAGTTTCTCTGGCATTTCCTGGCAGAGATCCCGAGCTTGCGTCCAATCCGTACTGCCGTCGTATAGTTCCCAGATATCATCGTCGAAAGGAACCATCGTCTGTCCAGTCATCACCCACGGGGTGCGGTGCTTGGTAATCGCGCTCCAACCCTTGTAATAGATGCCCCGATTGCCAAACATCTCGAAATACTGCACATCATGACGTTCGGGGGCGGCTGCGTCGTTAAAGGTATAAACCATACTCGTACCCTCGTAGGGACTTTGTAGGACACCGTTAACCATCGTCGGTTCGGGAATGCCTACCACTTCCAACACCGTCGGGGCCACATCAATGACGTGACAGAATTGGTGACGAATCCCACCTTTTTCCTGGATGAGTTTGGGGTAACGAACAATCGTACCGTTGCGGGTGCCGCCCCAGTGGGAAGCGACCTGTTTCGTCCACTTGTAGGGGCTACTCATCGCCCAGGCCCAACCGACCGCGTAGTGATTATAGGAATCGGGCGCACCGAAGTCATCTAGTTTCGAGAGGAGAAATTCCGGGGTTTCTAGACTCGCTAACCCGTTAAAGTTGGCCATCTCGTTAAACGCGCCCTGGAGCGTTCCCTCGGCGGAGGCACCGTTATCACCGACGATGACGTAAATTAGCGTATCGTCGAGGATTTCTAGCTTTTCTAAGGCTTGAATCACTCGTCCCACCTGATCATCGGTATGTTCCAGAAAGGCGGCGTACACCTCCATCTGGCGCTCTAATACCAGCTTCAGGCGCTCGTCCATGTCATCCCATGGGGGAATTTCGGCGTGACGGGGGGTGAGTTCGGCATTTTGGGGAATTACGCCCAGTTCTTTCTGTCGGGCAAAGGTGATCTCACGCTGGCGATCCCAACCGTGAGCGAATTGGCCTCGATACTTGTCGATCCACTCCTTCGGGACGTGGTGGGGGGCGTGGGTTGCGCCGGGGGCGAAGTAGGCAAAGAAAGGCTTATTGGGGGCGAGGGCTTTTTGTTGACTAATCCAAGCGATCGCTCGATCGGCCAGATCCTCGGTCAGGTGATAGCCTTCCTCCGGGGTTTTCGGCGGTTCGATCGGGGTTGTTCCCTCGTACAGTGCCGGCTCCCACTGGTTATTTTCGCCACCGATAAAGCCGTAGAAATACTCGAATCCACCCCCGCCGGAGGGCCAAGCGTCAAAGGGACCGATCGGGCTGGTTTGCCAAACTGGTACTTCGTGGCATTTACCGAATTGCGCCGTGGAATAGCCGTTCAGCTTCAGGGTTAAGGCAAGGGGGGCTTTGGTGTTGGGGCGGACGGAACTCTGTCCGGGGGCGGAGGTGGCGGTTTCGGTGATGTTGCCCATGCCGACCGAGTGATGATTCCTTCCGGAGAGCAAAGCCGCACGACTGGGAGAACAGAGGGCAGTGGTATGAAAACGGGTGTATTTTAACCCAGCCGCCGCTAATCGCTCGAAAGTGGGGGTATTGCAGGGACCACCGAAGGCACTGGCGGCTCCAAAACCCACGTCATCGAGCAGCACGATCAGCACGTTGGGTGCGCCGGCCGGCGGTCGGATATCTCGAATCGGGGGATAGTGGGTATCGGGATTCTTGGCATCGTAGGTGGTTAGACCGAAGGGGGTCAAGTCGGGAATCGGTAGAATTTGGCGTTGGATCGGTTTGTCTTGGGTCATCTTGAGGGCTCCTTTTAAATTGTGCGATCGAGAGGTGAAAATCGGAAAAATCGGCTATTTCGTTGACAACGGCAATACATGATCGCATTTTTAAAGTTTAATCAATAAGATGACGGCGTTGCCGAAGGCACTGCGTTCTCGAAGAGCGGCGAAGCCTAGCAGACCACACTAATTTGATTTTCTTAGCCAATTGATTAAAAGATTTTTAATGCGTGTTAGTCTTTCTGGTGAGATATTTCCTAAACGTGCATTGATTACAGATGATTCGACACTTGTTAATCGTCCTAGCCGAATTAAAGAAGCCACTTTAAGTCCAGTAGTAATATAGTCTATTATGATAAGTAGTCGTGCAAAATAAATTTCCTAGTGAAGAAAGGCAAGAGGCAAGAGGCAAGAGGCAAGGGGGGGTTAGATATGTGTAATTAATTTTGCTTAGGTACTTATATGATTAAATATTGAATTATTAAATTATTAAATGTTAAATATGGTCTAGCATACAGTTTTTCTCAGGTGATCCCAGAAAGATTAAGGATAAACCACAGAGGCAGAAAGAACACAGAGAGGAAGACAGATTCGAGCGGTAAAACTTATCACTTACATTCCAGCAGAGGATGTCAGCTTGTTCCAAATTCAGCCGTTGAGAAGTTTATGCCACTTTTCTGATCGGCTTCTGGCAAAAGTCAAAAAGTAATCAATAATAATATGCAGGGGTTAATTAGGGCTTGCTGAATAAATCTAAAAACCTTGTTGGATAAGACTTTTAGACTTTTTTGACCTCAAAAAGTGCCAGCTATTGCGGGGATCGGGGGCAAAATTCAGGTACTTTTTCCCTGAAAATTAGGCAACTGACTACCTCAAAATCGGTAAAACCCCACACCCCACACCCTGCCCCCAGGAAAAGCTTTTTCAGCAAACCCTAATTATTGCTACTATGGCAAGAGTACCTCTCGTCTGGCTTCCACCAGAAGTCTGTTGGTAGCTTCGGGAATTGTCAAAACCGAGATGTAGTTACTCATTGAACGCCACAAAGGCCAAAATATGGAGTATCGTTTATGAGCCATTTATCCCTATCCGAACAGATTAACGCGGAACTTCTGGCAATCCTGATCGAAGAGGAAGTCACCTATCCCTGGGATGTAACCGCTGTTGAGAGTCATGATCCCTTAGACGTGACAGAAACGCCTTTTTCTCTGTGTGAAGGACTAGAAGCGACGGCGATCGAGGCACAAGCTCATAGATTCTTTAGCAGTTTACACCAAAAATTCCCGACAGTTTCCCTTTCATCCCGGTCTAATATCTTTGATAAATTTGCCTCTTTACTGCCAGCCGAACATTTAAATCGTCTAGTAGAAAGTGCTGAAAATCTAGTTAATAGTCAATTAGATAACTTCGATCGCCTTGTTGTTTGTCTTAGCGAGCTTTTTCCCCAATGGTCTCCAGAAGATTTACAGGTTTTTGCCCGTCCCTACGCCTATACTATGCGTAATGGCCAGAGCAAAACCACTATAGACACCGAAGATTGGCAAAGTCTTTCCGAAATTGAACAAATTCGCCGGAGTGCAGCCATCGCCAGCCAGATTTTCCGCCACTTGTCTTCTCCTGAATAGTCATCTGGTTATCAGCCGCACTGCATTGAAACTGCCTATTAGACCTCCATCTAAATATTATAGTCATTTCAATTAGGATTGAGAATATCAATGCCAGAGTTCATAAGGGTTCAACCAGTCTAGACTGTATCAGAATTATCTGAAATGACTATATCTTAAGACTAAAAGTTTTTCTAGTTAAGGAATCTAAGCAAATAAAAATGATTTTAATTGCCTCATATTTTTTCAGTGAAATTGAATTAGCAACGATAGATACACATTTCAGCTTAGAACTACTCAGTTAGTACAAAAGCTAAAAGCAAGCTGTGACTGGGTTATAATTTTTGGAGATGTCTATTAGATATTTTAGTACAAATGCTCAAACTCTCTCTCCCCGCTCCATCTCCCCCTTCTCCCGTCTCCCCTTACCGATTACTGTTTACCGATCACTAAAAAAACCCCTACTCCCAATTCGGAGATATTGCTAGGGAAAAACGAAAAGTGCTGCCTTTACCTAATTCACTTTCTACCTCCATTTGACTTTGGTGTAATTCCACTAAACGACGGGTAATCGCTAAACCAATACCACTACCCCCAGAATAACGGGAACGAGAACGATCGGCCCGCCAAAAGCGCTCGAAAATAAAGGGTAAATCCTCTGCTGCGATGCCGATTCCCGTATCGATAACGGCAATTTGTAGGCGATTTTTGTCCCTTGTCACTTGCAGGGTAATTGCACCATGATCGGTGTAACGAATGGCATTACCGAGCAGATTAACTAAAATTTGTTCGAGGCGATCGGGATCGGCCATGACAGATGGTAAATTGGGGGGACAATCTAACTGTAAAGTCGGTCCATCTTCTAATAATTGATCGGCAAATTTTTCGATAAGAGAATTTAACAAAGTTAATAAATTAACAGGTTGCAGTTTAATCGAGAGATAACCAGATTCCGCTTGCGATAGCTCCTGTAGATCGTGGGTTAAACGTTCTAACCGGCGGGTTTCTTTCACTAATTTCTGATAAAGTTCTGGATTAGGTTTGATCGCACCATCGGCTAATTCCTCCAGATATCCCCGTACCACAGTTAAAGGGGTGCGTAATTCGTGGGTAAGATCACCGATTAATTCCTGGCGACGTTTTTCCACATCGGCTAAACTAATCGCCATCTGATTAAAACTGATGGCTAATTGATTTAATTCTGGGATTTCGCTTTCTGGAACTCGCGCCGATAAATCCCCTTCCGCAAAATTTTTAGTGATTTGTTTGATTTGTTTTACCGGTTTCATAATGCGTTGAGAAACCAAAAAACTCAGATAACCAGCTGCACTTCCTCCCGCAATAAATGACCAAATAGCACTACTATCCCAAGCCGTCTCAAAACCCCTAACCAAGAAAGTTCTTGCCGAGCGCACGGTAAAAAATCCCTGCCTTTCTAACTGTTCCAAACGCAAAACAAACATTCGGGGAGAAGATAATTTAGCAATGATAATAAAGCTACTCAATCCCACCACCATAACGAGGAGATGGGATAAAAATAATCTGGTTCCTAAGCTTAATTTTGGTGGCTGCATATTTGGTAAAAAACTCTATTTGTCGTCAATATTATTAACATTGTTTATCATAAAGATGAAGTATAACAGGATTGGGCATCGACGACCGACTCCCGAAAACAAAAACTTTGTACCTCACCATTAAGATAACAGCCATATATCCGGCTACAGCATCATAAAGAACTCTATCGGGTTCTTCCTGTGGAAGAATCTCCCCTTAAGCCATGCTGTGAGGGGAGAATAGGTCAAAACCTAACTTTTTGCCGCTCTATGCTATGGTATCAAGATGCGCTACTCTGTTAGGAGATGATTTTGCTTGAGTCATCTGCTCAAAGTAGCGTCTGTTTTTTTTAACCCTTACCCCCAAAAGAGAATCTTTTCTGTATGCTAGAGGCTAATAATCAGGGAGAGAATCAAATATTTCTCTATGAAGTTGTTTTTTCCGGTTCTTCTGGCTCTTTGCCTCAACGCTTCTCCCGGACAGTCCTGCGAGTACCTAAAAGCCGCATGAGTCAAGAAACACAGCGCCTCCTGCGCCAAGGTGCCAGGATTCTCAGTATAAAGCCTCTTGACCCAGAAACTGTCTCCATTAAGCCTAGTTTACCACCTCAACCCTGGTGGATAGAGATCACCACCACCCAGCCGAAATGTCTCTATTATTTCGGTCCGTTTGAGAGTTTTTCTGAAGCTTTATCCCATCAATCCGGTTATATCGAAGACCTACAATCGGAATCTGCTGTGGGGATTAACAGCGAAATTAAACAATGTCAGCCCGAGGTTTTAACTCAAGAAGATTTTTAATATATGGTATCTAATTATACAGATTTTTAGGAATAGTTAGTCTCCTTTTGTTTTCGTTGAATAATGCCTTCACCTTCACAGAATTTACAGGGGACGGATTCATTCTCTGTCTCTAGATAGATTCTTCCTTTGCCTTGGCAGTGGGAACAGATAACTTTTTCTTCCCACCAATAATTCTCTAAAAAAGCCTCATCGGTAATATAGGTAAAATCTTCAAACATTGGCTTGTCCTCTTATTGTTCAGATAGCTTAATCTGGGTTCACCTTTCAAGCTGAGAAATTGAAAATCAGTTTTACCCCCATAGTAAAAAAGATCGGGTTCATTCTCTTGGAAACTTAAATTACTTCATATTTATTCATATTTATTAATATATAATGAGTGTTCATTATCAATCTTTGCTAAAGCAGCACCCCCTGATTGTATCATAGCAGACATGGCAATTAACGACCAACTATACTTTAGACGTTCATAATCTGAGATTTATTCAACTTCTGAAATGGTAGAGTAAGCAAGGAATTCAGTTCTTTTTTATGTTTTAGATGGGCATCATTCAGACATTCATAAATAGCTGAAGAAAAGTCAGAAAAGTTTTCATAATATTTAGGGTTGGCTGAATAAATGTGAAATGTAGGTAAGGTAAGGGTTTTGTGGCTTTTCTCGCCAAACAGGTGCAAGATTTTGAGAGAATCGTGCTTCCAAACCTTGCGTTTTCATCGGCCTGCGTCCTGTAGGGGCGAAGCATTCGGGCATAACCTATCGGTGAAACCGGAGATTTTCTATCCGAATGCTTCGCCCGTACTTTTTGCCGCAAACCCTATTTAGTATTACAATCGATCGGATTTGGCGGATCTGAGTTTTTGTCCCTTTTGAGTTTCTCGATTTCTCGTTGATTGGCTTCCCGGTCAGCAGCCACCCATAATTCTTTATCAAAATCCCACTTGGCCTGTGTGTGTATTGCTTTTTCCCAAAAGCAGGCCGATTTAATTTGTTCTGGATGAAGATCCCTGGCTCCGTCGAGGATGGCTAGGATGAGGTTGGCTCCCTTGAGGTTGGCTCCCTTGAGGTTGGCTCCCTTGAGGTTGGCTTCGATGAGGTTGGCTCCGTAGAGGTTGGCTCGGTTGAGGTTGGCTCCGTAGAGGTTGGCTCCGTAGAGGTTGGCTCCCTTGAGGTTGGCTCCCTTGAGGTTGGCTCGGTAGAGGTTGGCTCGGTTGAGGTTGGCTCCGTAGAGGTTGGCTCCCTTGAGGTTGGCTCGGTAGAGGTTGGCTCGGTAGAGGTTGGCTCGGTTGAGGTTGGCTCCGTTGAGCTTGGCTCCGTTGAGCTTGGCTCGGTTGAGGTTGGCTCCCTTGAGGTCGGCTCCCTTGAGGTCGGCTCCGTTGAGCTTGGCTCCCCTCAAATTTGTCCGACTTAAATCAAGAATTTTAATTTTATTACTGGACTTCCCCGTTGACAAAAAGCCATAACCTGTGCTGTAGAAGGGATTAAGAGAATTTCCGCCGCCCCGTTACTGGGTACAAATCAGGGAAACTTCCAATAAATCTAACGCTTTTTGTTGCAGTTGGGTCGGTCGAGTT
>NZ_JAPZSS010000241.1:0-12636 GCF_027532015.1 Microcystis sp. LE19-131.1A
TCAAGGATTAGGGGTTAATAGTGCCGCCTTAGTGCAGGTAACAACCGGTGCAATAGCTGGAACTTACCTCGTTATTAATGATAGCACGGCTGGCTTCCAATCCAGCAATGATTTATTAATAAATATCACCGGATTTACTGGCACTTTACCAGCTTTAGGGAGCATTCCAGTGGGTAATTTCTTTATCTAAGTGTCTAAGCTCTCCTTCTAAGTCACCTAGAAAAAGGGTTTCTCGGAGAAACCCTTTTTCTGGATATGAAAATCAAAGCAACTACCAAGAAGCTGCCACGACGGGAACGGTGGAATTTCAAATCATCCAGAACATTAGACCTCAACATAATATTATCTTGGGACTAAAATTTTTTCTGGTTAAGAAACTTACCAAACAAAAATGATTTTAATTGACCCATTATCGAACTATTTAATTAGTACAAAAGAGCAAAGCAAGCTGTGATCAGGTGATAATTTTTGGAGATGTCTATTAGCCTGAATTATTCACCAATTGCTGGCCGTTTTTTAGCCAGATCGCTGAAGGACTTTCCTAGCAAGACTTTTAAGTATCTTCCCAAATCTTCATCAATAATCGGGGCTAAGTAAATAAAATTTCACAACTCGATCGCTACAATTATCCCGCCAAGAACTACAATAACCCTAGGCATCTGTGTGAAAAAAAGGCCCATCTATGCAACTTTCGCCCCAAGAAAAAGATAAATTACTCATTTTTACGGCGGCACTGCTCGCCGAAAGACGCAAAAACCGTGGTATCAAGTTAAATTATCCCGAAGCGATCGCCTATATTAGCGCCGCCATCCTCGAAGGTGCGAGGGAAGGTCGTAGCGTCGCTGAATTGATGAGTTACGGCACCACTTTGTTAACTCGCGAGGAGGTAATGGAAGGCATCCCGGAAATGATTACAGAAGTGCAGATCGAAGCGACTTTTCCCGATGGTACTAAATTAGTTACCGTTCACAATCCCATTCACTAACAGGAGATTTTTAGCAGTTATGATTCCGGGAGAAATTATCACACCATCCGGAGCGATCGAGATTAATGTCGGTCGCGACACCCTGCGTATTTCTGTGGCTAATACAGGCGATCGACCGATTCAAGTGGGTTCCCACTATCATTTTTATGAAGTTAACCAGGCCCTGGAGTTCCAGCGCGAATTAACCAAAGGAACCCATCTGAATATTCCCGCAGGTACGTCCGTTAGATTTGAACCGGGAGACACGAAAGAGGTGGAATTAGTTGCCATTGCGGGTACTGAAGAAATTTATGGCTTTAATGGTTTAATTAATGGTTCTCTCAAAGGCAAGAAAAAGAAAAAGTAGGGTCTTAACGGAAAAATTATCATAGTTCGATCGCTCAATTGTGGTAACATCAAGGCAACGATAACTAATTCTTTCCAAGACTATGACGACGGTAAAAATTGGCATCATTGGCGGCAGTGGTTTGTATAAAATGGATGCCCTCAAGGATGTGCGGGAAGTATCCCTCGATACTCCTTTTGGTTCTCCTTCCGATGCTTTAATTCTCGGTACTTTAGAGGGAACAGAAGTTGCCTTTTTAGCGCGTCATGGCAGAGGTCACCATTTTTTACCGACCGAATTACCCTTTCGAGCTAATATTCACGCTCTCAAACAATTAGGGGTTGAATATATTATTTCCGCTTCGGCCGTTGGTTCCCTCAAAGCCGAAGTTAAACCCCTAGATTTAGTCATTCCCGATCAATTTATTGACAGAACTAAAGAGAGAATAGCGACTTTTTTTGGGGAAGGAATTGTTGCCCACGTTGCCTTTGGTGATCCCATTTGTCCCCAATTAGCCGAAATTTTAGGGGATGCCGTCGCTAGTTTAAACCTACCAGAAGTTACCCTGCATCGGGGGGGTACATACATCTGTATGGAGGGGCCGGCTTTTTCTACTAAAGCGGAATCAAATCTCTATAGAAGTTGGGGCGCAACCGTCATCGGTATGACCAATTTAACCGAGGCAAAATTAGCCCGAGAAGCGGAAATTGCCTACGCTACCTTAGCCCTAGTTACCGATTACGATTGTTGGCATCCCGATCACGATCATGTCACGGTAGAAATGGTGATCGAAAATCTCCACCATAACGCTATTAATGCCCAAAAAGTTATCCAAGAAACGGTGCGCCGTTTGGCAGCTAATCCCCCCGTTTCTGCCGCTCATTCTGCCCTTAAATATGCCATTCTTACCCGTCTAGATTCTGTTCCCGTCGCCACTAAAGAAAAATTAGCTCTCTTTTTGAAAAAATATGAAGAAGTAGAGAAATAAGAGCCGAGAAAAGTCGCCGATAAATCTAGAAATGGGTCATTTTTCTCGCTGTTATTCAGACGATCAATTTGACCCTTAACGAAGGCAGGGGGCCATCGGCAGGAGTCAGTATTCAGGAGTCAGGAGATAGGAGATTATTTTATTTATTCTCCCCACACCCCACACCCTACACCCCACACCCCACACCCTACACCCTGCCCCCACGAACAGCTTTTTGCCGCAAACCCTAACTAGCTAGATATTCTCTGATCTTGGCCTTGCGTTTTCTTAATTTAGCGATCGCTTCTCGTTCGATCTGACGGACGCGTTCACGACTGATATTGAGTCGAACGCCAATTTTTGCTAGGGTGAGGGGCTGCCCATTATCTAAACCAAAACGCAGACAAATCACTTCTTTTTGTTGAGGGGTGAGGTCTGCCATCAGTTTTTCTAAGTCCACTTGCAGGGAAGAATAGGCAGTGTAATCTTCCGGGGAAAGTCCCGTATCTTCCAAGAGTTCCCCTAATTCCGTGTCTTGATTGTCCCCCACCTTTAAGTCAAGGGAAAGGGGTTGACGGGACCTTTCCAAGTAGTCTCGCACCTGTTTAGGAGTTAAGTCTAATTCCTCGGCTAATTCGGCAATGGTGGCGGCGCGACCTTTATCTTGAGCTAGTTGACGCTGGGCCTTTTTGATTTTATTCAGTTTTTCGGTGATGTGGATGGGCAGACGGATGGTGCGACTTTTTTCTGCGATCGCCCGGGTGATGGCTTGGCGAATCCACCAATAGGCATAGGTGGAGAAGCGATAGCCTTTGGTGGGATCGAATTTTTCCACCCCTCTTTGCATCCCAATGGTTCCCTCTTGGATCAGATCTAATAGATCTAGATTGCGTTTTAGGTATTTTTTAGCGACGGAAACCACTAGACGCAGGTTCGCTTCTACCATCTTACGTTTGGCGAAATCCCCTGCCCCCAATTCTCGACGCAGTTGTTCTTCACTAATTTCCGCCGCTTCTGACCACTGGCGATCGCTGGGGTCGCTGCCGAGTTTCGCCCTTAGGGATTCTTTGATTTTTTCCAGAAAAATTAATCTTTGTACCTGTTTCGCGTAGAGAATTTCTTCTTCATGGCTGAGAAGGGGAACTCGGCCAATTTCTCTGAGATAGGCGCGAACTGGATCGGTGGGGTTTTTCGAGGTTTTCATGAGTGCGCGTCGGTTGAGGGTTGATATTCAGGGATTGATGGCGTTTTTCAGATTGCTTCCCCAGGGCAGTAAAGGAGATGCTATCAGAGTTTTTTCTCGTTTTGTAAAGAGATAAGTGAGTGGTTACTCAACTATAGAGAGAAATCTCATTGACTATTTAATTGCCTCTATAGTCCTTTTTTTGGCTATATATAGATTTTATGGGCATAAATGGCGAGTAGTGAGAAGCTTGGTTATTTAACTAATATTACAACAATTATTAAATATTGTAAAGTTTATGAGAAAAAAATCACCCCTCTCAGGAAAGCACCAATGAAGAGGAGGTTTGAGTATCTCTACTCATAGATTAGCCAAAGGTTTCCGATCAGGATGCAATCTAGATGACAAAATCAGCAATTTTCTCAGATAGCGATCGCAGAGTAGGCAGTGAGGGAAGTATTTTCAGTCAACAGTGAACTGAAAACTCACAGCTGACGACCGTCTCCCGTCTATTGCCCTTGCCTAGCGGTTCAGGGGGGATTGTGTAAAAATAAGAGAAGATCGGTTTTTTTTTACTAAACCTATGGCCACTTCTTCCATTGCCGTTAGAGAATTACCTCTCTTTCCCCTACCCGAAGTTGTTTTATTTCCGGGTCGTCCCCTGCCCCTGCACATCTTCGAGTTTCGCTATCGGATTATGATGAATACGATATTGGAAGAAGATCGCCGTTTTGGGGTCTTAATGGTAGATCCGGCCACGGGAGAAATCGCTAAAGTGGGCAGTTGTGCGGAAGTTGTCCGTTGTCAACGTCTTCCAGATGATCGCTTAAAAATTCTCACCATCGGTCAACAGCGCTTCCGTGTCCTAGAATACGTCCGGGAAAAACCCTATCGTGTCGGTTTAGTGGAGTGGATTGAAGATGTCCCCACCACCCAAGATCTGCGACCTCTGGCCAAAGAAGTGGATCGACTGCTGCGGGACGTGGTTCATCTATCAGCCAAATTAACCGCTCAAAAAATTGAACTCCCCGACGATTTGCCTAGTCTTCCCCTGGAATTATCCTACTGGGTGGCGGGTAATCTCTACGGTGTGGCCGGGGAACAACAAGCTTTATTAGAAATGCTCGATACAGTCAGTCGTCTCCAACGAGAATCGGAAATTCTCACCTCAACCCGCAATCATCTGGCCGCTCGCACGGCTCTTAAAGATGCTTTAAATTAATGATCTGTAGGTTTTTCAGCTGCGGCAGCGGATGTTATTTCAGTGAACAGTGATCAGTAAACAGTAATCGGTGAACTGATAACTGATAACTGATAACTGTTAACCTGGGGATTACCTAATGTTTACCTTGATACAGTAAAGTGGGGTTAAAATTGTTAGCCCCTCGCCTAGGAGAACTTTGATCATGTTGCTCACCTATAATCCCAACGTCTCACCCTTCCGAGAAGACTATAGCGAGAGTCGTCGGCTCCACTTTTATGAGCGCGGGGAGAATATTCCTCTGGTGGCTGATGGAGTCTGGCAAGTTTATCGGGGTATGGCGCAACTAAGTCAAGTATCTGAGAGTGGAGAGGAAATTTTACTAGGTTGGGTTCATTCATCCCACTTTTTCGGCTTAAATTTGACTCATCTGGAATCTTATCACGCCAGAGCCTTGTCGGAACTGTACCTAAAATGGTACACGATCACCGAAGTGGAAAATTCGGCGGAATTAACCAGGATGATGTTAAATCAAATGATCCGTCGTCAACAACAAACGGAATCGCTCCTTGCGATCGCAGGACTGAAACGAGTGGAGGAACGTCTTCAGCAGTTACTACAGTTATTAAAGCGGGAAATGGGAGAACCAATCGCCCAAGGCAGTCGTTTAAAGATACGTTTAACCCATCAAAATCTCGCCAATGCTATCGGCACCACAAGGGTAACGGTGACGCGTTTGTTAGGGGAATTTCAGCGTCAGGGATGGGTGAGCAGCGATTGCGACCGCCATTTGATTATTCACCATTAATCCCTCTTCTGTCACTCTAGGGAACGGGAAAACAGAAATGACAGGGAAAAACGGATTCTAACAGAGAATTTATTCATCGATTAAGTTGATTATATAGAAAAGAAAAGTAGTGAATTAGTCCAGGGGTAAAGAAAAACCATAGCCAAGCTTTTCAGCGATTCAAGTAACCGAAAGGCTCGATAAATAACCAGGGTAAGCTCATCTTAACAATCCTTGACAAAATGGACTTGATGTGAGTTGCTTACCCGGAGAGCGCTTCAGGCATATTTGATGAGAATTAGCCATCTCAATTGTTAAGCAAAAATCGACCCGTTTGGTCGATTTTGTAACTATTTTGATTGACTGGTATCACTTGAACTGCCCATGCGGATCACAAAATTGGCCAATTGTCAATAGCGTTTGAGATGCTCTCACCCTGGCTAATTAACCCTGGACTAAAGAAGACTTGAGCGCAAAAATTTTCTCGATTACCTCTTCTACCACCTTATCGGGAGTGGAAGCACCAGAAGTCACTCCGACGATAATTTTTCCCTCATTTAACCAGTTATCAGTGATGATTAAATCGCCACCTAAAGGTTTATGTTCGATGCGATTACCGGGGAGAATGCGCTCGGCACTATCGATATGATAGGAGGGAATGGCACGCTCGATCGCTATTTCCTGTAGGTGAGTGGTATTAGAGGAATTATAACCGCCAATTACCACCATTAAAGAAAGCGGTTCTTTCACCAGTTCAAACATGGCATCTTGACGCTCTTGAGTGGCATCACAGATGGTATTAAAACTCATGAAATGATCTTTAAAATTGATCGGTCCGTACTTTCTCAACATAGTATGCTCGAAGAGTTTGCCAATTTCCTCCGTTTCACTTTTCAGCATTGTGGTCTGATTGGCAATACCGATATAATCTAGATCGCGATCGGGATCGAAACCCTGGGAATGGGCATTTTTAAACTCCTCTAAAAACTCATTTTTATCACCACCGTGGAGAATATAATTAGCGACATCATTAGCTTGAGCCAAATTTAAAACGATTAGATAAGTGCCAGCAAAAGAGCTAGTGGCGATCGTTTCTTCGTGATTATATTTGCCGTGAATAATCGAAGTGTGGTCGCTTTTTTTGTGTTTTTCTACGGAATTCCACACCTTAGAAACCCAGGGACAAGTAGTATCCACAATCATGCAACCCTTATCGTTAAGTATTTTCATTTCCGAGACACTGGCCCCAAAAGCAGGTAAAATCACCACATCCCCCGATTCCACCACAGTAAAGTCTTTTTGGCCATTTTCCACCGGAATAAAACCCACGGCCATGGAGCGCAGACGCTGATTAACCGAGGGATTGTGAATAATTTCGTTAGTAATCCAGAGACGTTCCTGGGGAAAATGTTGACGAGTTTCGTAGGCCATAGCAACAGCGCGTTCTACCCCCCAACAAAAACCAAAAGCTTGAGCGAGATAGATCGTCACCTCACCCCGTTCTAAACGATAATTATTTTCACGAATTTCTTGGATCAGGTCGCTTTGATACTCATTGGTCATCGCATCCATTACTTCTTCTTTGTGACCGAATCCCTTGCGGTTATAGTTATCCGATTGCTGTAGGGTGCGTTTAAAGGATTTTGTATCCATGATTCTCTGATAGGGGTATTGGTGGCGCTAAATTGGGCGAGACAGTAGCTTGCCATATATTTAAAATACCTTATCTAGTCAGCGCAGGAAGCTTTTAGAGACTAGAGAGAAATTCCTCGTCGATATCGTAACCAAACTGTTGAGCGAAAAATTTTAAGCGAGATAAAGCAGGAATTTGCTGACTTTTCAGCCAATCAGACAAAATAAAGAGTTTTTGCATCACAAAAATCTCTAAAGCTTCGGGATTATATTGAATTCCTTCCCCGCGATGGAATTGATGGGGAACCAACATAGCAGCATAACGGGCGATTTCTCCCTGTTTTGGGTCAAGAATAAAGATTAACCAAGGATAAACTGCATCCAAACGCAAAAACCACAGCCTAACTTCCGGTATCTCCGATAATTCCCGCATATCACCCTCCGCACGAGGATAATCTATCTCTAATTGTAGAGCTTGTTCCAATTTTGCGATCGCTGCCCGCGACTGATAATCTTGAATAATAGTCTCTAAAGATGAGAGATCGAGATTTTGAATCTGATTGGGGTTAAGAGCGATTTTGACAGTCATAGGAGCAAATAAAAGGTTATATCGGGCAAAATTACCGTTTTTTATCCCTAGATCACAATGATCTATCTCAGAAAATACTCTCAATCGGGACAAAAAAACTGGCTATGACTATTCTCTCACTCCAGAGCGAGAGAGGGAAACCAGACAAAAATCCTCATGATTGGATTTCTCCCACAATTTAACCTCCCCTGCACACCGGGGTTTTTTAGATTGATAACTATTAGGGTGATATTGTCCTCGTTTGCTCATCAGTTCCGCTTGACAAAGAGCTAATCGATGACTAATTACTATGGTTATTTTATCGGTGGCTAAAGTGCGAAACATTTGCTAGATTTCCTATTCTCCATTGGCAGCAAGGGAGCCAGTCTTTTACTCAAAAATGAGCCATGCTAAGGATAATTATTTTAGAGGATTTAACCCTTTTTCTCTTAACTTAATTAAGTTCAATCAATCGGGATTATCAAAGAGAGTTATATCGGGTAAATTAGCTACTTTATCAATTACTTTACCCTGAACAAATCCTCGAACTCGATCGCGCAAAGAAGCAAAGAGTAAACCGGTAATCGTGCTGAGGGAATCGGTGAACAAGCTCAGGAAAATTAATCCGCTCACACTTGCGACTACATTTAAAACAAACAACGGTTGAGTCTTGTCTGACGAATAATACACATTATTACAGTCCCCGGCGCTCGAACCAGGGATAAAGGTACAATAGAACTGTAGAGATCTGGAGGGTTGCTATGTTTACACACAACTTAGATGACAAAAAACTGTCCCTCGATCTAGAAGGGAAAACACCGCAAAAACTCACCTATCGTTCACCAAAAATCTACCACCTTGATCGCCCTAGCAATTTATCAACAGAAAGGAATTCAAGGACGGCGGGATTTAGAAGGAAAATTTGCCCTCGTTATTCTTGATGGAAGTCCTGCGGCAAAATTCCCTAGGCATTGGTGATGTCGAAAGTGGCAGTCGCATCAGCAGTTCCCTAGCTGTGATCCCATGGTTGCCACCAAGCAACTGAAGTAAGACGAGGATATCATCCCGGATCGGCAAGGGAAACTGGACTAAAATCCCCAAGGTTGGATTTCTCCCACAATTTAATCTCCCCTGCACACCGGGGTAGTCAGCAAAATCGAGAACTAGGGACACGAATTATGGGAAAATAAGCTCATCTTCTCCGCTTTTATCCCATGCAAGCCAACTTTTTTACTAATATCCTCTTACCCGTTGCCCTAGGCGTTTTAATGTTAGGCATGGGATTAGGATTAATTCTCGCCGATTTTCAGCGTATCACCCGTTATCCCAAAGCAGTCCTGATCGGTTTAGTCAATCAAATTATTATTCTACCGATCGTCGGCTTTATTATTGTTTCTCTTTTGCCTCTCCGGCCAGAAATTGCCGTCGGTTTAATGATTGTCGCCATTTGTCCAGGCGGTCCTTCCTCCAATGTTTTAACCTATTTAGCTAAGGGAGATGTGGCCCTTTCTGTTACTTTAACCGCTTTTAGCAGCATCATCACCATTTTCACAATACCTTTTTTAGCTAGTTTCATTCTCCAGCATTTTATGGGTGAAAGTGCCGCCATCTCCCTACCCATTGGTTCCACTATGGCGCAGATATTTTTGATTATAGTTTTACCCCTGGTTATGGGTATGACTATCCGCCATTACTTTCCTTTACTGGCCAAAAGTCTGGAACCGATAACTAATCGTTTAGCCGTAATTTTTCTAGCAGTTATTATCTGCTTATTAATCCTGAGAGAATGGCAACGTTTACCTTTATTTATCGCTCAAACTGGTCTGGCAGTGATCATTTTAAATACGATTGCTTCCCTAATTGGCTTTTTCAGTGGTCGTTTATTTCAATTAACTATTGCCCAAAGAATTTGTATCGCCATCGAAGTGGGTATTCAAAGCGGCACTTTAGCTATTGCTATCACTGCCGGTTTATTAAAGAGTCCCGATCTAGCCATTCCCGCAATGGTCTATAGTTTATGGATGTATGTCAGTGCTTTTATAGCTGTTTATTATGGTCGCAAAAAAGCAGCTTTGGTAAAATAGCTAAATGGAGTGATAGGATATAGCTAAAAACTGATAACTGATTATGTTAATTGGTAAATATTTAACCCTAGAAGAATTATCTACCTGTTCCCAAACCTATCAAAAGTATGCAGCACAAATCGACCCCTATCCAAAAAATCCTGCAACGATAACCGCTTGGCAAAATCTCGCTCACTTTATTATCGATCCAATTATTGATAATTTTGGTCGAGAAAGATTCCAATTAACCTACGGATTTTGTTCCAATGATCTGAGAAAATTTCTCCAAAAAAAAGACCCGATCACTGGCTTAAAAAACGGTAGAATCGATCCCAGTCGTGATCAACATTGCGCCCACGAAATTAATCAAAAAGGTCAATATTATTGTCAGCGATTGGGGGCAGCCTGTGATTTTCGGATTATCGATTTAACTAGCGATCGCCTGATAGATTGGATTTTAAACAAAAAATTACCCTTTGATTCTCTCTATTTTTACGGAATTAATCGCCCAATTCATATCAGCTATGGACCCCAACATAAACGAGATCTATGGACTTTTACCCCTAGAGGAACACCGACTAAAAAAGGTTTACAATCATGGTTAGAAGCCGCTAAATCTATCGATTCTGAAGCTAAAAAATCCCTGACAGGGGGACAAGACATCTCAAAGCGTTGTCCACAAAGGTTTTTAGGCTCCTCAGTTACAAATAGATACATCCCTTTCAGCCAAAAAGCTAACGAGAGAATCAGGGATTTGGGCGAGCTTATTAGAAATCTTTATCAACAATGGGGAGTGATCTGCATCGAACTTTTTCGCTTGAACACCCCAAAAAGCTTATGCTGTAAGGAGTTCAGCCAGCTTGTCCCCCTGTCAGATCAAATAGTCATTGATATTAAAGTAATCTTAGCTGGATTGCTCTCTAATAAAGGAGCATCCTATAAACTCTTAACCATGCTCAATGACCAACGCTTTCAAATCAATGTATCTGCCACTCTAGTTTTTGAGTACGAAGAAATACTAAAAAGAGAACAACAACAAATAGATTTAAACAATGAAGACATAGATAACATTATTAATGGAATTTGCCATCTAGCCAACCATCACGAAATCTTTTATGTTTGGCGACCATTAGCCAAAGACAAAGATGATGAATTTTTGATAGATTTAGCCCTCAAATGTCAAGCTAATTTTATAATCAGTTACAATCAAAGAGACCTAAAACCCATTGAAAAATTCGGCATTTTTATTTTAACACCCAAACAATTTTTACGATTACTAGGAAAAATCAAACCATGAAACTAAGCACCAACATTCCAGATGTTTTATATCAACAAATTGAAACCTTAGCCAATAAACAAAACATACCAGTAGAGCAACTTGTAACAATGGCTTTATCTGCCCAAATATCCTCTTGGATGACTAAAGATTATCTAGAAGAAAAAGCACAACAGGGAAGTTGGGAGAAGTTTCAACAAGCATTAGCTAAAGTTTCAGATGGGGAGCCAGAAGAATATGACAAAATGTAACAAAATTCTTTTTTGGTAAATCTATAGAAAAATCCCAAGTTAAAGCTGAAATTGTTGCTGAATACTTTTGGACTAAGGAGAATTTTTTATTCGTGGTTCGCTTAATTTTTTAAGGAAAGGTTTTTAAATTTTTCTGTAACTTTTGTCCTGTATTGTTTCTAGCGAATAACTGTAGGATGGTACTCGAAGGTAGCTCGCTGTTCGGTCGTTCGTTAAGAAAAATGACTGGAAGGGTGATACTTGGTCATGCGTTTGGTAGCATGGCGGGAGAAGAAATGTAATTGTTATGGGCAAACCACAAATCGCCGTCCGAATTCCCCCACCTCTCCTCGCCGAACTCAACCAGTACGTCGAGCGGGCTGGCACGTCCAAGACGGATGTGATCGTCAGTGCGATTGCTGCTTACTTGGGCTGTGCCGAGACTGTACCGTTGAGCCAGCGGGTAGCTGAGTTGGAGAGGAGAATGGCAGCGATAGAGAAGGGGGCTAGGGGTGAATAATGGAATTCGATGTATTTCTCTGTCACAATAGTCAGGACAAACCTGAAGTTAAAGAGATTGCCGAAACCCTCAAACAAAAAGGTCTAACGCCTTGGCTAGATGAGTGGCAACTACAACCCGGACTGCCTTGGCAGCGAGAACTTGAGAAGCAGATTCAAAACATCAAGTCAGCCGCCGTTTTTGTGGGGGGAAGTGGCATCGGCCCCTGGCAACAGATGGAGATCGAAGCCTATCTACGCCGCTTTGTGAAACAAGGGTGTCCTGTCATTCCAGTTCTGCTTCCCAATGCGCCCAATCAACCAGATCTACCACTTTTTCTAGAGGGCATGACCTGGGTGGATTTTCGGCGTTTGTCCCCCAAACCTATGGAGCGATTAATTTGGGGAATCACAGGAATTAAACCTCGCTCTCCTCTTCAGTCCCAAACTTTTACCTTTGAAACCTTTACTGTCAACCCCAATGGTAAAGCCAGCCAACCCGAAAGCAGAACCGCCCGCTACTACAGCGAAGATTTGAGCAAAGGCATCACCCTAGAAATGGTCGCCATCCCGGGGGGAACTTTCCTGATGGGAACAAAAGACGAGGAAATCGAAAGACTGGTGAAAAAATTTAATTGGGAAGGATTTAGAAGGGAAAGACCACAACATGAAGTAACTGTCCCACCCTTCGACCTGGGTAAATATCCCATCACCCAGGCTCAGTGGAAAGCGATCGCCTCTCGCACGGATTTAAAAGTTAAACAAGACCTTGATCTCAAACCAGCCTATTTTAAAGACCGTCCCGATAGCGATCGCCGTCCCGTGGAACAAGTCAACTGGTACGATGCGATCGAGTTCTGTGCGAGATTATCAAAACTAACGGTTCGGGAATACCGACTACCGAGTGAAGCGGAATGGGAA
>NZ_JAPZSS010000065.1:0-18077 GCF_027532015.1 Microcystis sp. LE19-131.1A
GTTACATATTTCTTAACATAAAGTTTGACAACAACTATGGTATAACTTCACAAGAACTTGATATTAAGTAGGTAGGCGTTAAAAGTTGTCAGATCCCCCCGCCTATCGGCACCCCCCTTATCAAGGGGGGCAGGGGGGATCCCCCCGCCTATCGGCACCCCCCTTATCAAGGGGGGCAGGGGGGATCGAACCTAAAATCCATTTTTAATTTAATTATAACCAGCTACTTAACATAAAGTTTGACAACAACTGTGGTATAACTTCACAATAACTTGATATTATTATTACAATAGTCTCAAAAACAATGATCGAATTAAGTCCCGCCGCCGCTAGAGAAATTGAACGTTGGAGTCAAAGCCGTCGCCTGACTGGTTCCTATCTGCGTTTGGCAGTAAAAAATGGTGGTTGTTCGGGACTTCACTATCATCTCGAATTAACCGATATTGCGGCAGAAAACGATCGCTTTTATCAAAGTCAGGGTATTAATATTGTAGTCGATCCTGACAGCGATCGCTACCTACAAATTTTAAAATTAGACTATTCAGAAGATCTCATGGGTGGTGGTTTCCGTTTTACCAATGCCAACACCCAAAATACCTGCGGTTGTGGTCTTTCCTTTAGCGCTTAATTAACTGCTCCAAATAGCCAAGACAACTAAAAGCGCATTAACCAGATAAAAAGCTCCCACAATCTTCGTTTCCGTCCAACCACTTAATTCTAAATGATGATGAAAAGGAGCCATTTTTAACAATCTTTTGCCCTTGCCATCGGGTCCTTTTGTGGCTTTATAATAGATAACCTGAGCGATTACCGAAAGAGATTCCAGAAAGAAGAGACCACTAATTAAAAATAATCCCCAGAGATGTCCAGTAATTAAACCCACTGCAGCTAAAGCACCTCCCAAAGCGAGGGAACCCGTATCACCCATAAAGACTTTAGCGGGGTTGCGGTTATGAAAAATGAAGCCTAAACAAGCACCAGCAAAACAAGTGCAGAAAATCGCCAAATCTGGATGACTAGGAGCGATAATAATGGCTAAACCCAAAAAAGCGATCGCACCTGTTCCCCCCGCTAATCCATCCACCCCATCGGTGAGATTAGTGGCGTTACTTTCAGCCACAAGGACAAATCCCGCCAAAATCCAGAAGAAAAAGCCCAAAGGAATGACTAATCGACCCCAAAGGCCGATATCGGTACTCACCTGATTGAACGACATCCAGAGGCAAAAAAGCACCGCCCCCGTTATCTGTAAAATTAACTTCATCCGGGGAGATAGGCCCTTATTCGACTTATAACGCAGAATTTGCCAATCATCTAACCAACCGATACCCATGTAAGCAAAAGTCAGCAAAGCAACCGCCACCACATTAGGAGTGAATTTAGACCAGATTAAAGCGAAAATAAGGGCTACTGGCACAAAAAAGCTGCCTCCCATCGTCGGGGTTCCTGCTTTCTTTAAATGGGCCTGGGGTCCATCTTCGCGCATAATCTGACCCATTTTCAAGCGCCGCAGCATCGGTACTACTTGACAACCAAGACCAGCGCTGATTAATGTCGTGGCCATCAGGGGGAGTAACAGGGAATTAGTGGACTGAAAAAAAACTACTAACAGAAATAGTAATCCCGTTAGTAGAATCAGGAGATGGGTTCCAGTGGGTTTTTTAAAGATAGGGGCGGAAAAAATGTTAGCGTTCACGACTAAAGCGTCAGATAAGGGTAAAATTTGCCAAAGAAGACAGGATTAATCTTCATCTAAGACTAATTCGTCCTCGTCGTCATCATAACCGATATCATCGACATCCATCAGTTCAGATAGTTCCACATCTTCTTCGAGAGTCAGATCCGGTTCGGCGATTTTATCCCGGGGAATCATGCGATTATTTTTTTCTAACCACTCGACAATGGAAGCGTCTTTTTTTAGGGGAATAACCGCGGCCGGTTCGTAGCGGGGTTCTTGACGAATAGAAGGATTAAGCATAATCACTCGACGATTAACAGCAATCATTTCGAGTTTACCATGTCTTTTAAGGCTCTGATAATCTCTTGATTGGCCGCGGGGAAAGTGTAATTATCTAGTTCCTCGATAGTTACCCAGCGGATTTCTTCACATTCGATCGCTCTTGCTTGGCCGCTGAGATAACGACAGTTATATACTTGTAGATTAACCCGAAAATGACTATAGGTGTGGTCGATGGTGATTAAATGACTATCCACTGCGATGTCAATGCCAATTTCTTCTAATATCTCTCGTTTAATACATTCCTGCACCGTTTCATTGCCTTCGATTTTGCCGCCGGGGAATTCCCAAAAACCGCCCAGGAGTCCCTTGGCCAGACGGCGATCGATTAAAATTAAATCTCGATCATCTCTAATTACGGCCACACCGATTTGTTTAGAAGCTAAAGAATCTGTTTCGGGAATCATAGTGGTTATTGGCGAAAAAATCGGAAAAAATAGTTAAAAACTGACTGCGGAGAATTGAGTCAAAAGATGATATAATCGAGAATTGTACGATTAACGATTAACAATGACAGTCAGTTCCGAATCAAAGTTTATTTTAAAAGTATTGTGGTTAGATCAGAACGTAGCGATCGCTGTAGATCAGGTGGTCGGCAAAGGAACTAGCCCCCTCACCGCTTATTTTTTCTGGCCGCGCAATGATGCTTGGCAACAACTGCAAGAGGAGTTAGAAGCAAAACACTGGATTGATGAGTCCGATCGCGTTGATGTTCTCAACAAAGCCACAGAAGTAATTAATTTTTGGCAAGAGTTACGCAATCAAGGCCGACAAATCACCATGGCCGATGCACAGTTAAAATTCCCCGAAGTTGTGTTTAGTGGTAGCAATTAATCGGCTTTTTAGCCGTCAGCTAGATAATCTTGATAATAGGCAGAAAAATGGCTAAAAGCTGATTGCTAAAGGCTAAAAAATTAATCGGGTAGGTTTATATAAACCCGCCCGATTTTGCTTTAATTTAATTTGATTTGGTTGGGTTTAAACCGATACTAAACCGCCAGCGGCCTGGTATCTAGCGCGAGCTTTGCGCCATGATTGTTGCGCTTGGATAGTTTTGCGGCGGTCATCCCCTTTACTGACTTCATCGAGACGAGTTTGGGCCCGTTCGTATTCGGCGCGAGCTTTTTCCTTATCGATTTTTGAGCCTAATTCCGCCCCATTAACGAGGACTTTGATCTCATTATTTTCGACTTCGGCAAAACCGCCCAAAACCGCGATATTTTCCCAGTCTTTCCCCGGTCGAATTCGCATTACGCCAATATTCAGGGCAGTTAATAAAGGAGCGTGACCGCTAAGAATACCTAATTGTCCCGTGGAACTGGGTAGGATTACTTCTTCGGCCACGTTATCCCAGACAATGCGATCGGGTGTAATAACCCGTACTGTAATGCTCATTGGTGATAATAACGATAATTTTGGCAGATTTCTGGGTTAAGTAACCGCTAAACGCGGTTACTACTGACTTTTAATTAGCCTTTTTTGAGTTTTTCGCCTTTAGCGATCGCTTCATCGATATTGCCGACCATATAGAACGCTTGTTCGGGTAAGCGATCGAGTTCACCTTTGAGGATCATCTGGAAGCCTTTGATCGTATCAGCGAGGGTAACGTATTTACCCGGGGAACCGGTGAAAACTTCCGCCACGAAGAAAGGTTGCGAGAGGAAACGCTCAATTTTGCGAGCGCGGTCAACGGTGAGACGATCTTCTTCCGACAATTCGTCTAAACCGAGAATAGCGATGATGTCCTGTAACTCTTTATAGCGTTGCAGGGTAGATTGAACAGCGCGAGCGGTGCCGTAGTGTTCATCACCGACGATATCAGCTTGGAGCATGGTGCTGGTGGAACCGAGGGGATCTACCGCCGGATAGATACCTTTGGAAGCCAGACCCCGGGATAGTACAGTAGTTCCATCCAAGTGAGCGAAGGTAGTAGCGGGAGCGGGGTCAGTCAAGTCATCCGCCGGTACATAGACCGCTTGGATGGAAGTGATCGATCCCTCTTTGGTGGAGGTAATCCGCTCTTGCAGGTCGCCTACATCAGTGCCGAGGGTGGGTTGGTATCCTACCGCAGAAGGCATCCGACCGAGGAGCGCCGATACTTCCGAACCGGCTTGCACGAAACGGAAGATATTATCAATAAATAAGAGTACGTCTTGCTTGCTGACATCGCGGAAATATTCGGCCATGGTCAAAGCAGAGAGACCGACGCGCATTCTCGCTCCGGGGGGTTCGTTCATCTGACCGTAAACGAGGGCAATTTTCGAGTCTTCGGGGTTATCAGCGTTGATTACCTTCGATTCGATCATCTCGTTGTAGAGGTCGTTTCCTTCGCGGGTTCTTTCACCCACACCGCCAAAAACCGAGACACCCCCGTGTTGAATGGCGATATTGTTGATTAATTCCATCATAATGACGGTTTTGCCCACACCAGCACCCCCAAAGAGGCCGATTTTGCCACCTTGACGGTAGGGGGTGAGCAGGTCAATCACCTTGATACCGGTTTCAAAAACCGTCGGTGTTACTTCAAGATCGACTAATTTGGGAGCGGGACGGTGAATAGGAGAGGTTTCGGTGACGTTAACCGGTCCTTTTTCGTCCACGGGTTCACCAAGAACGTTAAAAATCCGACCGAGGGTGCATTTACCCACGGGAACGCTAATCGCTGCGCCGGTATCCACGATATCCATACCGCGCACTAAACCATCGGTGGTACTCATGGCAACGGCCCGCACTTGGTTATCACCGAGTAACTGTTGCACTTCACAAGTAACCGATAGATTTTGACCGGCGGAGTTGGTTCCTTTTACGGTTAAGGCATTATAAATACGGGGCAGTTTGCCACTGGGAAATTCGGCATCGATGACAGGACCGATGATCTGGACGATTTTACCAACGTTAGTTTCTGTTGTCGCTACCATTGTTTATGTCTACTCTGGGTTTTAGCTGATAACTCCCACAAGGGGAAAGTCTTAATTTTTTGTAAAATTAGCCAATACACAGCTTATCACGCTAGGGGATCAGATCAGTTATTTTCGCTATCAGCCCTCAGCAGTCGGTCGTCACGAGACTCGGAGACAGGAGATTATTTTATTTGTTCCCCCCACTTCCCGCTTCCCACTCCCCGCTTCCCGCTCCCTGCTTGACAAACACAGGGGTTTGCCTTTAATTGAACGTTACCTCATGTCTCAAGGAGAAGATAGCCACAGTGTCGAGGGTTTAATTGCTCAAGATATAGGTTGGGATTTTTAAGGGGAAACTTTCTTTTAAAATTGGCGTTTACTTTTGATTTTATTACTCAATCCAAGCTTTTGGGGGGTTGGGGGAAGTCGCTGAGTCTCAAATTAAATTAATTAAGCTTGAACAAATGCCAGAAAAAGCGACATTTTTTAAGGGATTACAGATACCAAAATACCATTTTAATTTCTATAAGTCATACAAAAATTTAGGTTAAGATGACCTCCGAGGATGAATTAATCTGATTTTTGACGCTTTCTAGTAAAAGTTGATACAAAAAATGAGGTGTTTTTTGATTGGCTAATTCCAGACTATTCTGATAAATTTTAACAGCAGATTCATCATTAATCATTCGATAGTGAATGATTTTTGTCCATTCTGGTGCAGTTATCATTAATTGAGGAATCACTTCAATAAAAGCCTGTATTTGTTGTTGGGGTTCAAAATCTTCTAAAAAATGCAATAAACTAAACATAATTTCAGGATGTTCACAGTTATCATCTAGGATAAGATGTAAGTCTTTTAAATCTTTATCATCAGGATATTTGGCAAGTTTTTCTAATGTTTCCTCAAATAAGTTAATTTCTTGGGGTGTTTTCATTAAGCGATTCTCTTGTAGGATTTTTATTAAATTCATGGGGTTGTTGCTCCTTGATCAAAAAAGGTTGACCAAGTAGTTTTATTAAGTTGAATGAGTTCTTGTAATCCCTTTCTAATATCTGCATTATATAATCCTTGACCTAGATAAATTGAGCGAATATCCCAAACTTCTTGTGCTAAGGTTTGTCGAGGGGAAAGAGTTAAGTCTGGACTTTTACCATAAGATAAGGTTTGACGATGACGACCTCCTTTTCCGGGGGATAAGTGTTCCATCATGATAGCAATTCCTTGATTAGTTGTGTAACCTTTGATTTTCGCTTTCATATACGCATTGGATGGTAGATGATGAGGGGTTAAGTTATCTCCTCTACGACCTAATTTTAACAAGTCGCCGTATGTCCCGACTTTTCCTTCTCCTGTCAGTAGTTTAAATTGAGTGATGTTGTCTCCTTATGATTATTTTAGGCCATAGGTTGATCATAGGTGAATAAAAATCTTATCACTCTTCTATCTCGGAAAATCCCTGTCAACACATAAGTGCTGAAACTCCTATTTTATAAGCGAGCGCTCGTCTGTTTTCTAACAACAACTCGAAAATTTAGTTTCTGTTAGTTATTGATCACTCGAAAGCTTGCCCCGAAAGAAAGCTAGAATTTACACACGATCAGAGCTTTTTCCTGATAATTAAGCTTTAATGACCCATTTTCCTCTTTTCCCCCAACTCCAGTGCTTCCCAACCCAAAAAAGTAAGGCAGGCCTTAGCCTACCTTAAAACAAAGCGAGGTTGATCAACTTTGGGAATGCCGATGCGGATGCAGCGGATGGAATTGGTCTGTTACCATATATTGTCGATTATAGCAAGGGTTTTGCTGGTTGTATAGATTCAATTAACAAATAATCTTAAGCTTGACCATAGATTTTAGTCTATGTCTTGAGCCACAAGAACTATCTCCTGTCAAATTTTCAAGGGACAGCTTTACTGAGACGCACTCCCTTCCCTCAACCGTCCGGGAGAATTGTGCTGTAAGATATCTTCAGTTTCAATTGTTTAGGCTCGCAATCGTAGATGAGAATAAATTTCGGTAGCTTTTGCGGCAATCTCAGGAAATTATCGGTTAATTATATGAATTCTGGTAAAATTATCGCCATTATCACGGGAGCGATTTCGATTTTAATCGCCGTTGCCTATTTAATCCTAGTTCAGATTCTTGACTTTCGCACCGAGATGATTCCCGCTCCCCTAGAAGTTATTTTTCCAGGATGATAAAAATTGGGGTTGAAAATTTTTCAACCCCGAAAAAAGCAATTTTTGAGCGGATTAACCCACCGATTGTAACTGTAATTGCGAGAGAATATCGCTCTGCTCGGAGCGCTGATGACTAGAGACTGTCACCACAGCTTCAGCAGTTACATCTAATAGCGCATGGTCTCCAGAATTGACTTTTCCCGATAACATCGCCTCGGCTAAACTATCCTCTAAGCGTCGAGTTAAGGCACGACGTAAAGGCCGCGCACCGTAGCTAGGATCATAACCCTCATTGATGACCAAATCCTTAAAAGCGGCGGTAACTTGCACAGAAATGCCTTTTTCTGTCAATTGTTTGGCTAGATCTGCGATCAGAATATCGGCAATCTGGGTAACTTCTTCGCGAGTTAACTGTCGGAAAACAATGATTTCATCGAGACGGTTGAGAAATTCGGGACGGAAATATTGTTTTAACTCGTCTGTCACCCGATTAGAAATCTGTTGGTAACGCGATTGAGCAAAATCGTCAGCCATCTCGAATCCTAAGCTATTACCGCCTTTTTCGATGACTTTTGAGCCAATATTCGAGGTCATGATAATTAGGGTATTCTTAAAGTCCACCCGACGACCTTGGGAATCGGTCAAACGACCATCTTCTAACAGTTGCAGGAGAAGATTAAAAACATCGGGATGTGCTTTCTCGATTTCGTCAAACAAAACCACTCTATAGGGTTGACGACGCACTGCTTCCGTTAACTGACCGCCTTCATTGTAACCGATGTATCCGGGAGGCGCACCAATTAATTTAGAAACCGTGTGGGATTCCATAAATTCCGACATATCTAGACGAATCATACTGGATTCCGAGCCAAAGAGTAACTTAGCTAAGGCTTTCGTTAATTCAGTTTTACCCACTCCCGTGGGACCGGCAAAAATAAACGAGGCAATCGGACGGTTAGGATTCTTTAAATTTACTCGCGCTCGACGAATAGCACGAGAAACGGCATTTACTGCCTCCTGTTGACCAATAATCCGCTCGTGCAGTTGAGATTCCAGATTTAAGAGCGATTCCGACTCAGTTTCAGTTAATTGGGTAACGGGAATACCAGTCCAAGCGGCGACAATTTGGGCGATTTCCTCCGCATCCACCACCGGAATTAAAGATTCGGGGTTAATTAGGGGTGATTCTTCGCTAACCTCTGCGGGACTTTTACTTTGCAGGGAATAGCGTAGATGGGTGCGGGATCCCGCTTCATCGAGAAGATCGATCGCTTTGTCCGGTAAAAAGCGATCATTGATATAGCGCGAGGATAGATGAACAGCAGCTTCGATCGCTTTTTGATCGTATTTTACCTGATGGAAATCCTCGTAGGTGGCTTTTAAACCGCGTAAAATCTCGATCGCTTGCTCTTTGGTCGGTTCTCCCACCATAACTGGCTGAAAACGTCTTTCTAGAGCCGCATCTCGCTCAATATGCTGTTTATACTCATCGAGAGTGGTTGCCCCTAAACACTGTAACTCGCCGCGAGCTAAAGCAGGTTTAAGCAGGTTAGAAGCATCCATAGCTCCCCCCATGCTACCAGCACCCACAAGAGTGTGAATTTCATCAATAAACAGGATAATACTGCCCGATTTGCGAACTTCCTCCACGATACCCTTTAAACGTTCCTCAAAATCGCCGCGAAAACGGGTTCCCGCCAGTAAAGACCCCATATCGAGGGCAATTACCTGTTTATCCTGCAAAAGTTCGGGAATATCGCCACTATGGATGCGTTGTGCTAACCCTTCAGCGATCGCTGTTTTCCCCACCCCCGGCGCACCGAGTAAAATCGGGTTACTTTTGGTACGACGGCCTAAAATTTGGACAACTCGCTCGATTTCTGGCTCTCTACCGATTACAGGGTCAATTTTGCCATTTTTGACCTCTTGGCTTAAATTGCGACCATATTGGGCTAAAATACCGCCTTGGGGAGCATTTTTCTGGTCTTCATAGTCACTGCTTGCCGTGAAGCGACCACTAGCGACTTTTTCCCCAGCATTTTTCAGTAAAAGGCCGCGAAGTTTGATCAAATCAACACCCTGCATAATTAAAATTTTAGCGGCTAGGGATTCGGGATCGCTGGTGATAGCGAGTAATAGATGTTCAGGTGCGATCGCCTGTTCCCCTAATTGTCGAGCTTCCTGAAATGCTTGCTCGAACATCTTTTTCGCTTTCGGGGTAAAAGGGATATTAACGGGACTGTAACCGCTGCCACGGCCGGTCATTCCTTCAATCAGGCGGCGACTTTCGTGCAGGGTGACTTTTAAATCCTTGAGAATTAAGGCTGCGGCGGCGGTGGCTTCTCCTATCAATCCTAACAGTAAATGCTCCGTACCCACGACACTGTGACCGGCACGACGGGCTTCTTCTTGGGCGAACATCACCGCTTTGATAGCTTTCTGGTTAAAGTATTCAAACATGATCGACGGCTTCCTGGCTACTGGGCTTTACTTGTTACTGTAACGTTTTCTTTACATTAGCCGGAAGGGGGATATCCGTATCAGTAGGGTGGGTTAGTCAGTGGTGAGTTTGGGCGATGCTTAAAATCCTTAACAAAAATTAAGGCTGCTGGCAGTTATAACCTAACCCCTGTGCAACTGTCGCTCTACAAAACTAATGCAGAAATGATAATTATTGATGTACCATATAAGGCGCGATAACTGAGGACGTAAGGATTGAAAAGGCTGCCAGCCAAGTTTTTTCGAGCCGAAGGTGGGTCGGAGCCGGTCAAAGATTGGTGGAAAACTCTCAGCCGTGAAGATTGCCGGATTATTGGCAGCGATATCAAGGACGTAGAGTTTAGCTTTCCCATCGGCTGCCCCTGTGCCGTTCACTTTCATCAAGAAGTCCCAAAAAAAACCAAAACAGGAAATCGATTTAGCTCTCAATCGTAAGAAGGAACAGGAAAAATATGACCGCTAACCCCCATACTGGCTCCGATTTCGATGATTTTCTCAAAGAAGAAGGTCTAGGAGGACTGTAGTGCGGTGGCACTCAAACGGTTACGGTTGCGGCAGTTGGCTGAGGAGATGAAACGGCTCTCTCTGACGAAAACGGAGATGGCGGCGCGGATGCAGACCAGTCGAGCGCAACTTGACCGCCTCCTCGACCCGGAAAAGACGGGCGTTTCCCTCGATACTATCCAACGGGCGGCTTCTGTGGTGGGCCGCCAATTGCGAATCGAGTTGCTCTGAGGGAAGTCAGAAAGTTCGGAGTGCCGCAGATGAAATTACCCAACGGGGAACTGGCAGAAATCTCGATGGAAAAACTGATTGGCTATTGCTTAAATCCAGAACATTCTAGGGGAAAAAATAAAGCCAGAGTCTTTCGCTCTCGTCTGGGAATAACTGCCGAGAACGCTGAGGTTTTGCGATCGCTCATCTCACAGGCTGCCCTGGAGGGGGAAGTTGTGCAACAAGCGGTCACGGAATTCGGCCAGCAGTTTAAAGTGGATTGGACGATACCAGAACGGGAAGGAACACAACTGCGAACTATCTGGGAAGTCGGCTTAATTAATCCTAACCCTCGCCTAATTTCTGCCTTTATCAAGTAAACTACCATGAAAGACATCAAACTCTTAGATCCGGTTGCCATCCTCAACTCCGTCCCTCGGGACCGATTGACTTTAGTTGAGCCAGATTATGAAGCTGTCCCCAGCTTGCCAAGCGGACAGGTGGGAACGGTGGTTGAGGTGTATGAAAAAGGTTCGCGCTATCAATATTTAGTGGAATTTTCTGACAGTCAGGGGCGGGAATATGCGATGGCTATTCTGCCAGGCGATGAGCTTCTGGTCTTGCATTATGAACTGGAGGTGGCGTGAATTCTGCTTAAGGGAAAACGCTATGGCTCAAGTAGCGGTTAGCGAAATTTTGAACCCTATTATCGAATCTGACACACCGCGCCACAATCCCTCACGGAAGGCGATAGGTCGCCTGAGAAGCAGTAAAACAGGGGAAAATACCTGAAACTCTTTCCCCTGTGAATCCCTAAGCTAGGGAGAAGAATATAAAGATTTATTAAATTGTAGCTTTTGCTACAGTTGTGGGGGGGGGAAGTGTGTATGCTTCTGCTATCTCCCTTTGGTGTTGGGTTGGGGTGCTGCTTGATCTAGCTACGAGAGAGGGCGATCGCACTACCCGCAATTTCAACAATGGCATGGGCAAGGATGCGCGAGTCTATCTCGATTCGATAGAAACACTACTAAAAAGATTAATATTCATTATGGGTTGGAGAAATTCACTTTTACTAACATTGTTGATTTTGGTTGTTGGCATTGGTCTTGGAGCGATTACAGGAAGTCCTATAATGCGTGGAATTGTCTTCTGGACAGCACTTTGGGCAGCAATTGATTCCCATAGAATAGAAATTCATAAGTATAAAATTACAGGATCATTCGTACCATCATTTGGTAATTCATGGTCAGTTTTTTTGTTTTAACTTCTCCTTTGGGTGTATTGTTTTCCTGCCTATTTGATTATTAGAGGAAAGATTCTTAAAGGAATTATACCTTTAAGAAACGAAGACGAATAAGGCTACCAATCAATCCAGACTAACTCCCCTCTCCTGCTCCCAGAGGGGTTGGGGGAGAGGTCAAATCATCAAACCATTATCTATCAACGAGTTGCTCATCGCCAAGAAATTTATAAATTTTTCCCTTAGTGCGATAACATGATCTTGTATGGTATTTTCTTCAACCGCAAACTAAAACCTTCCCAATATACCGAAAAAGAAACCACAAAAGCCAGCTAAATTGTTTCTAAAAATACCATAAATGCCCCTTCATTCAGTCAGTTGAGGAGGGGAATTTATATCGTATTTTTATGTTATCTTGGGGGTATTTATACCGTTTTGCGGAAGGCAAAAGTCTTATACCATAAACTTTTCACGTTCCTAGTATGTGCCTCACTCATTCGCAAATTGCTATATTTTTACAATCCAAGTCAATCATTTTCAGTCTATACTGTTACCAGTGTAAAATAAATAAGAGGGGTTATTCATAATGAGTCCACATCCGTATAACTTTGACAACCTTCTCTTCTGGAATAACCTGATAAACCAAACGATGCTGAATATTAATACGTCTGGAATAATAGCTCGCTAAATCGCCACTGAGTTTCTCATAAACAGGATAAGATTGATACGGATTTGACTTAAGAATATTTAATAACTCGTTAGCTTGTTTTGCCAACCCAGTACGAGCCAGCTTTTCAGCATCTTTTTTCGCTTGTTTGGTAAAAACCAACTGCCAATTATCCATTTAAAATTGCTCTGATACCCGCCTCATCCACACAATCTTCAATAGAAGTGTTGCCACCTTCAATAATTGAATCTACCATACCAGGAATAGAATACAAATAAAGCGTTTCTTGAATAGAGTTCCAATCTTCCTCAGCAATTAAAATAGCATTCTTTTTCGTACCAGATAACAAAATCGGTTGATGATTATCATTGGTATCATTCACTAATTCATCAATTTGTTCTTTGGCTTCAGTAACAGTAACAATTTTCATGTAACTATCCCTTAAATTAACAACAAGAGTGCAACCGATTCTAACACAAGTCGACTATTATTCAGGATAATAGCACCTTTTCTAAATATTTGTCAAATTTATTTTTGCTTATTCTCGTTGCCAATTCTTGATAAGTTGCCTTGCTCTGAAGAATGGTACATTGACTGATTGATTACTTTTCTGGGTGTTCCTAGTGGATTGAGTAAAGCACTAATAAAAACATTGGTATCTATAACAACTCGATTAGTCTGAGTAAAACTCCTAGTTTGGGTTGAAGCATGAAACCCAACAACTTCCCGGAATATTTTCACAATCTTGGTTGGGTTTCGCCTTGTGAGCCGATTGGTAATACCTGCTCAATAATGATAGCTCAACCCAACCACCTTGTTCCTAGAGATTTACACTTTTTGTTATCTCTGATCAAGGGTTGCGCTTGCTTTGGTTTAACCTGAGCGACTTAGTTTTTGCTGCGCTTTTTTCCGGCTTGAGATTTTGAGTTTTACGGCAACCGCTTGAGTTTTTTTGAATTACCCCTTGACAATCAAGACAGTCGCTACGGCTGATAACTGATAACTGACTTCTAACCCAATTTTGGACAAAGATAAGCAAAAATTATTTATTGACTCCACAAACTTGAGAATATTTAAATTAACATTTCGCAATATTTACAAATTCTTAAGAATTAATTGAGAAAGATTTTTATTTAACAAAGATGTTATGAAGGTTACAGCGATTTGATAGAATTTCATAATGGGCTATTCTGTGCTTTTTTAGGCAGCAATGGTTGAAACCCTTGCCACATCTACAAAGTAATCCTAATTAAGACGGGTAAATTAGTCAATTTCACCCACAACGATGATCTTTTTTTTGTGTAGTTTTATTGCAAAAAAAAAGTTTTTTTGACCAAAAGCACAAAGCATGATAAGGAAGCTGGTGTATTTCTGGCTGCGCGTAATTATTGCAGAGTTAGGTCAAAATCAGGGGATTTTCTGTTTTCAAGTGATGAAATACAGAAAAGCAGCAATTCGATCGAGAAATCGATAAAAACAGCCTAGACTAGAAAAAGAATCCTCTATCCTGACAGCTATCCTGTGGAGATTACTTTTTTAGGAACCAGTTCCGGGGTTCCCACTCGTTCGCGTAATGTCTCTAGTATCGCCCTTCGTTTGCCCCAACGGGCGGAAATATGGCTGTTTGACTGTGGAGAAGGAACTCAACACCAGTTACTGCGTAGCGACCTGAAAAGTTCCCAAATCCGACGCATTTTTATCACCCATATGCACGGGGATCATATCTTTGGTTTAATGGGATTGTTAGCTAGTATTGGATTAGCTGGTTCTGCTCAGGATATTGATATCTACGGACCCCCCGGACTAGGGGACTATCTGCGTGCTTGTGCTAAGTATTCCTATACTAATTTAGCCAATCGGGTGCGTGTCCATCCCATTTCCCCCGGCATACTCTACGAAGATGAAGAATTTACCGTCTCCTGTCAGCTATTAAAACATCGTATTCCTGCCCATGGTTATCGTATCGCCGAAAAAGACCGTCCTGGACGTTTTGATGTGGAAAAAGCCAACGCTTTAGGTATTCCCCCCGGACCAATTTACGGCAAGCTGAAAAAAGGGGAAACTGTCACCCTCCCCGATGGCAGCAAAATTCGCGGTCAGTCCCTCTGCGGAGAAACGGAAATCGGCCGTAAAATTGCCTACTGTACCGATACTATTTTCTGTGAAGGATCGATCGAATTGGCACAAAATGCAGATGTGCTAATTCATGAGGCGACTTTTGCACACCAAGATGCCGGATTAGCCTTTGAAAGTGTTCACTCCACTTCGACGATGGCAGCCCAGGTGGCCTTGGCAGCCCAGGTAAAATTGTTATTAATGACCCATTTTAGTCCCCGTTATCTACCGGGGAATTCTCTGGATATTTCCAATCTGTTAGAGGAAGCGCGGGCAATTTTTCCTAACACTAAATTAGCCTACGATTTCCTCACCTACGAAGTCCCCCGCAACCGTCAAGAAATCGCCTTAGGAGTTAAGTAATTATGCCAGCAGCAGTAGAAGAAAAAAGCATGGTTCCCACGGTTTTAGTGGGTATTGGTGGCACGGGTAACGAGATTTTATCGCGCTTGCGTCGTTTAATCGAGGAAAGTTATGGCAGTTTGAGCAATTTTCCGATTGTCAGTTTTTTGGTGGTTGACACGGATAAGGATTATAAAATCAGTAATCCTGAAGCTGCTGGCAGTGCTTTTAAAGATAACGAAAAACACTGGGCCCGGGTGAGTGGAAAACAGGTACAGGAAATGGTATCTGATATGGATAGATATCCCTGGATTAATAGTTGGTTTCCCCCGGAATTAGAGAGAAATATTACTTCCCTGGAAGCGGGAGCGGGACAAATTCGCGCCTGTGGTCGTTTTGCTTTATTTTGTAATTATCATGAGATCCAAAGAAAATTTCTAGACGCGGTGAGACGGGTAAAGGGACAAGAAAACTTTATGCTTGATCACTATGGAATTAAAGTTAGTAATAGTGCTATTAATGTCTTTACTACGGGGTCTTTAAACGGTGGTACGGGTAGCGGAATGTTAATCGATCTAGGTTACTGTATTCGTAATTGGTTACGAGGGGAAAGTAGTCCTTTGAGTACGGCAATTGTTCCGACTCCTGAAGCATTTGCGGGGATTAGTGTCGGCGATCGAGTTTTGGCTAATGGTTACGCTGCCTTGATGGAATTGAATTACTTTTCTGACTACAGAACTGAATATCAGCAACAGTTTAGCAGCGGTTTAGTCGATGAAGTGGTTAGTAAATTACCCCCCTTTGATTTTACCTATTTAGTGGGGACAAAAAACGGCGAAGGTGATTTTAAACTCGGTCAAATTCGGGAAATGATCGCCCAAAATATCTTCCTAGATATGACCTCTGATTTTGCCCCCCATAAACGTTCTATTAGAGATAATATTAAGGGTTCTTGGGCGCAAGCTGACCCGGGGGGACGCGGTTATCCTAAGCAATTTATGAGTTTTGGACTATCAACTATTGAAATTCCTATTGCCCAAATTCGTGCTTCCTTATCGGAACGTTTAGCCAAAGATTTAATTAATTGGTGGCTGAATGATTCCGTGATTTTACCCGCTCAAATGTTGGACTTAGTAAGAGGTGATATACTCAAAAAAATGCGCTTGAGCGAAGGGGAGTTAATTATGGATTTATGTGCCGACAAGGATCGCTCTTTAATTGCCATAATCTCCCAATGGATTAACGAAACTCGTCAGGAAATCAATCAATATAATTGGCTCTCTTGTACCAAACAGGGTGTTAATATTTTAGGCAACGAACAGGGAAAAATTCTGCAATTTATTGATGATTATTTAACGCCAAGAGTCGAGGAATTTAAACGCAATCATTTACTAGAATTGAGTCCCGATGAACGGATGCACGGCGATTACCTGAAAAAGATTTATAGTAATCGGGATGAAATTATTCAACGGGGTAAAAAGTCCCTAGAAATAGAGTTTTATAATATCCTTGAGGCTCGGAACCGTGGGGTGAAATTTGCCGAGAGTTTTATTTTTTTAGTACGACAAATCTTCACCGACATAGCGGAAAAATTCCGTCGCGATCAAGAACAGGTTTGGAGTCAAAACGAAAGTAAACGTCAACGGGAATACGATACAGCCTTAGCGGAAATTAATGATCTGAAAGATAAACTTCATATCTCGAAAAAAGATAAGATGGAAGAATATTGTGAACAAGCTTTAACGGGATTGGAAGGCTATTTAATGGCCAATATTCAACGAAAAACCAGAGGTGCGGGAGTAGAGGTTATTAATCGTTTACTGGAACATCTTAATCAATTAGAAAGCCGTTTTAATCGCTTTCGTCAGAAGTTAATTCAAAGTCGCGATCTATTTAATCTGCAAGCTAACCAACAGATTGATAGTGCCGATGCTTTGTTAATTAATGGGATTAAATTATTTGATAGACAAGAATTAAATGGTCTTTATCAAGACTTTATCGAACAATTTGCTTCGGGGATTGCTGGTAACAAAAACGCCTACGATACGGGTATGGATAACCTTTGTTTACCTCTCTCAGAAGAGATTTTAAAGCAATCTAGTCCCCTCTGGAAAGAAACGCGGCGCTCCGATGAAAATATGCGTTTATTTGACATCACCGAGATTGCCGATATTCGTCAAGGTGATTTTCAAAAAGTTATCCTAAACCAAGCTAATCAACTCCTACAAAATGCTCCCGCTAGTAGTCGCATTCAGCAGGAATTAGCCGCTTGTGATCGCTTGTTAAAAATCTATAACAACGATGCCGATATTATCAATAATCTTCGCATTGCCTACCAAAAATCGCGACCCCTAATTATGCTTAATCCTGCGGTTTTGCGGGGAAAAGATGCGGGTTTTACACCCCAATTAAATCAAAATGTGGCCCTGATTGGGGGAAGAAATACCAGTAACCCGGCAGCCCAAAAAATTATTCCGAAACTGCGGGAATTTATTGCCAACGAAGACGATATTAAACCCTTGGGAGACGTGGAAAAATATCGTCTTGTCTTCGTGCAGGAAATTGGCGGTTTTTCCCTACGTTGTCTCGAGGGAATGCGAGAGTTGCGCCAATCCTATCAGGACTGGAAAGGAGAATTTATTCTCGCCAAACGCGCCCAACAAATGGGGGAAAATCGCGATTTACCCATCCCCGTGCATATCCAAAAGGAATCGCCTTTCTGGGATGTTTTTCCCGAAGATCCGAGTATTTATCAATTGGTGGTAACAGCCCGAGCTTTGAAAGTGCTTTTCCCAGAAGTCAATCGAGTCACTAATGAGAAAACAATTCGCTATGAAATTAAAACCGCAACGGGATTAAAAAAAGTCGATATCGCCACCAGTTGGGAAGATGCGGTACAGGTGTTAGAAGTAAAAGCTTGTCGCGAAGATAAGGAAAAAATTCAAAGTCAGGTGACAGCTAAGTTACAGGCTGCAGCTACTCCGGAGAAAAAACAAGCTTTGTATCGGACTTTTATCCAATATTTACAACAACGTTCCGAGGAGTTAACAGGAGGAAAAGACAATACAGAATATAAACGGGAAGATGCAATTATTTTGCAGTTAATCCATAACTATAAGTTGGATAGCGGTGGAGAAATTCCTCTTTCTCCGGTGACGGAAGTGGCTAACCCAGCTTTAATTATCTGCGGTATTTGTGGATATAAAAACCCGCCATCGTCTAATTTTTGTTCTAAGTGTGGGGCAAAATTAGTTAAGTAGAAATTAGACCTCCTGCAAAAATAGGAACTGATTATGTACAATAAAGTAAAACACTCAGAAAAACCATGACTTACGAAAAAGTAAAAAATTTGAATCCAGAAGAGTTTAAACGCTTTTGTGGAGTATATCCTGAAACATTTAAG
>NZ_JAPZSS010000274.1:0-12664 GCF_027532015.1 Microcystis sp. LE19-131.1A
GAAGATGCAAGGGTGATGCAAGGGTGATGCAAGGGTTTTAAGAGATTCTAGCAGATTTAAGTGCATTTGGGAAGCTCTCAATCAAGCTAAAAGCCCTTTCCTGTAAGGTTTTTACCATTATTCAGCAAACCCTATTTACATTCTTCTCCCCCAGGGCTGACGCTTGCTAGAATGAAATCCCGCTTGATTTGTGGTAATGAGACAGTTTATGTTAGATTTTCGGCGTTGCATAATAGAGATATGAATGGAGGAAATCAAAATGCAATGCCCTGAATGCAAATCTACCCATATCCGTAAAAATGGCATCAATAAACAAGGTAAACAAAATCATATTTGTGTAACCTGTGGCCGTCAATTTATTGATAACTATGAAAAACAGAAAGGCTATGACGAAAAAACGAAGCGAGAATGCCTAACTGCCTATGTTAATGGGATGGGATTTAGAGGAATAGAAAGGTTAAAGGGAGTTCATCATACGACCGTAATTAATTGGGTAAAATCTGTGGGAGAATTATTGCCAGGGGTTCCTATGACCCAGAAACAATTCCTGAAGTAGGGGAACTGGATGAATTGGAAACCTTTGTTGGCTCAAAAAAAACAAAATCTGGGTGTGGACAGCCGTTGACCACTTTAAAAAAGGAATTTTAGGTTGGGTAATCGGAGATCATAGTAGCGAAACGTTTCGCCCATTATGGGAATTAGTTAAGTCTTGGGGATGCTATTTTTATGTGAGTGATGGATGGTCAGTTTATCCATGTTTTATAGCAGAGGGCGACCATATAATTTGTAAGACTTATATGACCAGAGTAGAGGGTGAGAACACACGTTTAAGACATTATCTAGCCCGATTGCATCGCAAAACACTCTGCTATTCTAAGTCTACAGAAATGTTAGGATACTCTATTCGTTTATTAATTCATTATCTGAAGTTTCAAGAAGTGCCTATTCCTTACTGATTCATAGCTTAATTCAGCAACGCCAGATTTTCATCTATCTGTTCAGCCTGAAACAGAAAAACGCCTTAAAAAGATTTTAAACTCCATCAAAGATCAAGAAAAATTTGCCCAAAGCATTATTGATTATCAGATTGCCGAATTACAAAAAAGCAATTTGAATCTAAAATTAGATTTAGCAGCTCTGGAAAAACAATATCAAATGACATCCAAAGAATTTTATCAGCAATTTTCTCGCGGTATTTTAGGAGATGAATCGGATTTTATAGTTTGGTCTGGACTATATGAAATGCTTCTTCAAAACGAGGCTAATCTCCAGGAATTAAAATGATTGAAGCCTATTTTTTGCAAATCGAAAAAACCATTTGAGAATTTCCCAATGTGAGATATTTATCACTGACCAAGAAAATTGATAACGCAAGTCAAGGCTATGTTAATAGTTCAATTATTTTTGAAAATAATCATCGCTTAGACTTTGTTGAAGTTAAAAATACTGACACAAAACCAAAGATAAAATATCGCTATCATTACATGAACGAAGCTCAAGTTATGATCTTCCGTTATGATAATGCACCCCATCATGTTGAAATTGCCACTTTCCCCCATCATAAACACGAGGTTGATGACATTAAAGAAAGCCTTGAGCCAACTCTTGAGCAAGTGCTTTTAGAAATCGCAGAAAAACAACGAAATCTAAAACCGTAATTTTCTGTTAGAATTGCAGTAATCCGCCAATTCAAAAATGAAACGCATCAACCTCAAGAGGGAGCATCTCACCTTTGTAACCCCTAAATCAGGTTTTTATGTCAAGCTATTTTGAAAGCCTTGCTGGAAACCAGTTTTAGAGATAAGTATAATTATTCACTTGCATAAATGAGATGCTCCCACCTCAAGACCTCAAGACCTCAAGAGTTGACAAAGAAAGGCTCATCAGGTACTGTCTGAGCCTTATCGGAAGTTAACGACGGCGGGTGAGTTCAGCCTTTAGACTGCCAATTTCTTGGTCAAGATAGTTCCGGTTACTTTTGGGCAGGTGCTATACTGTAGTGAGGTTTGTAAATGGTTTCTCCCATGAAAAATAAAGCCATTATTGTACTGGGGGCGGTTGCCGCTCTTGGGTTGGCTGCAACCTCAACTTTACTTATGACACGTCCATCTGGAAATTCTCCAGATTCCGCCTCTGCTCAATTTTCTCCCAACGGCATGGGTATGATGCATCATATGCAGGTCAGTAGCGAGTTTAACTATCTTGCCCAAATGATTCCTCACCATCAGGAGGCAATCGATACCGTCCAGGTTATTCTGACACGCACTAGTCGTCCTGAGATGAGGCAGTTTGCTCAAAAGATCATTCAAGTGCAAACTGCTGAAATTGCTCAGATGAAAAACTGGCTCAACGAGTGGTATCCCGGAAGGAATATTAGCGTCTCCTACGTTCCCATGATGCGCGATCTGAGTCAACTTCAGGGCGATGCTCTAGATCAAACTTTTTTACAAGATATGATTAAACATCATATGGGAGCCGTGATGATGTCGCAAATGCTCCTGAATCATAATCTGGTGAAGCATCAGGCTGTCCGGCCTTTTGCTGAGAACATTGCCACTAGCCAGCGCCGGGAAATTCAGCAGATGCAAACTTGGTTGATGGCTTGGTTTGGTGATCGCAATCCAATGGGTGGGATGCATCATTAGCTGGTATTGCGATCGCGATTTTGTCGGGTGCGTTCCCTAATGCAAGTACGCTTAACTGATACAGAAGTTCTGGTGTCCCCTAAAACCAGAGACTTATCGCCTCAAAATAAAGATAACTGCTATATCCTTCTGTTCACTTTAAAATAAAACCGTTAGCTTGCTGGGGATTGAGAGTGACAATCCCAAAATCTCTACCTAAACCCTTCCCTTTCGAGGTAAATATTTCATGAGCCAAACGATCACACCTTCTTCCTTAAAAGCTAGTTTAGCCCCCAATACGACTAGAGCAGCAACGGTGGACGATGGGGGAAATGTGCTAGGGGAATTTCTGCAAGAAACTCTGGCCATGACTAAACGTCTGTTCATCCAATTAAAACGTCGTCCTTCAACCCTAATCGCGGGGGTAATTCAGCCCTTTATGTGGCTGATTTTATTTGGAGCTTTATTTTCTAATGCCCCCCAGGGACTATTCGGCAACGATCTCAGTTATGCTAAATTTCTCGCCCCCGGAGTGATTGTCTTTACCGCTTTTTCCGGGGCCTTAAATGCCGGTTTGCCGGTAATGTTCGATCGAGAATTTGGCTTTCTTAACCGTCTCTTGGTAGCACCTTTAACCACTCGTTACTCGATCGTGGCCGCTTCTACCATCTATATTATCGCCCTCAGTTTCATCCAAACCGCCTCGATCGTGGCCGCTAGTGCCTTTTTAGGGGCCGGATTACCCAGTTTAGCTGGATTAGGTGCGATCGCTTTGATTGTTTTCCTAATAGTTTTGGGGATGACTGCCTTAAGTCTCAGTTTAACCTTTGCCCTACCCGGACATATCGAATTAATCGCCGTCATTTTCGTCACCAATTTACCGCTTTTATTTGCCAGTACCGCCCTCGCTCCCTTAAACTTTATGGCAGATTGGTTACAAGTAATCGCTAGTCTCAACCCTCTTACCTATGCGATCGAACCGATCCGTTATATTTATTTCAATCAGCACTGGTCTTTTGATAGCATAGTCTTACAAACCCCTTGGCTTGACCTCAATTTCTTGACAGTTTTAGCCCTACTCTTAGCTTTTGATCTGCTAATCCTTTTAGCAATTCAGCCCTTACTTCGTCGTCGTTTTGCTTAAATCAGTTATCAGTTATCAGTTATCAGTTCACTGATAAGCTTGTAACTTTCTCACCACCAAAAACAAGATAATTTTCTGAGGAGTTAGTTAGATTATGAATACTCAAAAAATGTTAATCAAATCGTCTTTATTTCTAGCTACCATTCTATTAGTCGGGGCTGATTTTAATCCGCAATTGTTAGCTCAAAGCTTGAACCCCAGTCAGCCGGATTATCAAAAAAATGAACGTAGTTCCGATGGCAGGGATGCTCTCGGTGGTTTTGATCCTTTAGACTTGATTCATAATAGTAATTTTCGCCGTAGCCGGGACGGATCGGAGTTTCAGGAAGATACTCGCAATAATATCAACCAAGCGGCTGAGGAGTTTAAACGCAAGCAAAGAGAACAACTGGAAAATCTGCAAAATTCTGCCCCAGAAACCAAATAAAACCCCTTTTTGATTTGCCTTTTGCCCATCCTAACCAGGAGGTTGATTTTGTCCTATTGCTTAGTATATATGATCGCTAAGTGCAGATGATCTGAGAAAGACCGATAACTGAAGAGCATTGGGGGGTTTATCTTACACGAATTTATATTAAACTTAGGATTGGTTTATTGAATTATCATCTTATTAAAACTGTGGAAGTAATGGAAATCGGGCAAAAAGTCAAGGTCTGTCGCTTAAGAGACCGCGTTAACTCGGATGTAGCGGGTAAATTGGGTAAAGTGGGTGTCATCAAAAATTTTAAGATGACCGATGGCAGCGGTGTTGGTGCTGTTGTCCAGTTCGATGATAAAACCGCTACTTGGTTTTTTGAAGATGAACTCAAACTCATCTAAATATAACGCTTAGGAACTAATTATGTCCTTAATTTTGACCTTTTTGGGCAAGGGGGGCAGCGGTTGCAGTACAATAGCGATCGCTTCGGCAAAGAAAATGGCTGGTCTGGGGTCAAAAGTTCTCTTGATCGGTCAGGATCCTAGCCCTGCTTGGGGATTACTCCTCAAGGCCTCCCCTAGCTCCTCCATTACAGAAATTGCCCCCAATCTCTCGGTTGTGCAGCTTAGTAGTACACATTTACTAGAAAAAAGTTGGGAAGAAGTCAAGGAATTGGAAAAGCAGTATTTGCGTTCTCCCACCTTGAAAAATGTTTATGGTCAAGAGTTGGGCGTTTTACCCGGAATGGACCAAGCTCTAGCCTTAAATTTCCTGCGGGAACAGGATAAAAGCGGAAATTACGATGTCATCATCTACGACGGCAGCGGAGATATCAACAGTCTGCGAATGTTGGCGATTCCAGAGGTGGGCAGCTGGTATTCACGGCGTTTTCGCCAGGTTTTCAGCGATTCTGAGATTGGTCGCACCCTTTCTCCCTTTTTCCAACCAATCGCCGCCGCCGTGCTGAATTTCTCCTTTAATCCCGACGGTTTAGGGAAGAAGGTCGATAATAACATTCTAGACGAGGGACGTTCCGCTTTAGCCGATCCTCGGCGAGTTTTAGCCTATCTAGTCACCAATGATGATCCAATTGCGATCGCAGAGGCCAAATATCTTTGGGGTGGGGCGCAGCAAATCGGTTTAAATGTGGGGGGAGTGATTTTTAATCGCTGTCAGAGTGCCACCGAGGATTTTGCCCCGCTGCCGGCGGCGATTTTACCCGACCGTCAAGGAGAAGATTGGCAGGAGTTAATCGCCGAGTTACCCAATTTTCTCACGGTGCAGCCGCCCAAACCGTTAATAATCGATACGGCAGCCGGTCAGGTCAAGGTTTATTTACCCGGATTCGAGAAAAAACAGGTAAAACTGACGCAATCGGGTCCAGAATTAACCATCGAAGCCGGGGATCAACGGCGTAATATTGATGTACCACCGCCTCTGACCGGAAGATCGGTAAAAGGGGCAAAATTCCAAGAAGGTTACTTAATTATTTCTTTTTAAGGGATTATGTCGAACAGCGAGATAGAAAACAAGGATAATCGAGGCGCAAAAACTCGCCAATTATTGGGCATGAAAGGGGCCTCATCGGCAGAAACCTCCCTCTGGAAAATCCGCTTACAATTGATGAAGCCGATCACTTGGATTCCCCTAATTTGGGGGGTTGTCTGTGGGGCTGCTTCATCGGGTAATTATACTTGGTCTTTAGAAGATGTCTTAAAAGCGGCCACCTGTATGTTACTTTCCGGTCCATTGATGACTGGTTATACCCAAACTTTAAATGATTTTTACGATCGAGAAATCGATGCAATTAATGAACCCTACCGTCCGATTCCTTCGGGGGTGATTTCTATTCCGCAAGTGGTCGGCCAGATTTTGGTTTTATTAGCAGGTGGGTTAGGAATATCTTATCTTCTCGATCGCTGGGCTGGTCATGATTTCCCGATCATGCTCTGTTTAACCCTATTTGGTTCTTTTATTGCCTATATTTATTCAGCGCCACCCTTAAAATTAAAACAAAATGGTTGGCTGGGAAATTATGCCCTCGGTGCTAGTTATATAGCATTACCTTGGTGGGCAGGTCACGCCCTTTTTGGTCAGTTAAATGGGACAATTATGATCCTAACCCTCATCTATAGTCTGGCGGGTTTAGGCATTGCTGTAGTTAACGACTTTAAAAGTGTGGAGGGTGACGAAAAATTAGGCTTAAAATCCTTGCCAGTTATGTTTGGAATTACCACTGCAGCTTGGATTTGTGTGATTATGATCGATGTTTTTCAAGCGGGAATTGCGGGCTATCTGATTAGTATTCATCAGAATCTTTATGCCGCTATTTTACTGTTATTAATTATCCCTCAGATCACTTTCCAAGATATGTATTTTCTGCGGGATCCGCTCAAAAATGATGTCAAATATCAAGCCAGCGCCCAGCCTTTTCTGGTTTTAGGAATGTTGGTGACAGGTTTGGCTTTAGGTCAGGGGATACTCGGAAGATTGTAATTAATAAAAACAGGAAATATCCAGTTTACGCGACATAATCGGCTTGAATTGGGCTTCTGTTTACGGTGACTTGAGCGGTCAAGGGGGGTGAAAATAGATTTTCGGTTTGATCCCCCCTGCCCCCCTTGATAAGGGGGGTGCCGATAGGCGGGGGGATCCCCCCTTGATAAGGGGGGTGTCGATCCCCCCCACCCCCTTGATAAGGGGGGTATCTGACAATTTTTAATACCTACCTACTTAGCTCGATCCCTAGTCTTTTCGTTACAATTAAGAGGGAATCGATGCCGGGGGAAAAATTTACCTTTTTCTCTTCCCTCCGATTCGCCATTCTTGACGAACTAATCAAGAATAGTTCCTGTTTAACAAGATTGATTGAGACAAGTATCTCGCACCCTATCACCATGAGTAATACCAGTAATTTTCGCCAAGCTTTACGCGAGGCTAAAAGCCAAGCACTTATCGGCCCCAATGTTATCCCCAAGGCCCTGCCCTATCTCGGTGGTGGTCTAATTTTAACTGCGGTGGGAACCTATGGCGGTTTAGGTGTGATCCAATCCTATCCCCAGATTTTCTTCCCGACTTTCTTTGTCGCCCTGGTTGCCGAGATTATTTTATTTTTTGTCGCGCGTAGTAGTGCGGAAAGCGGCAATAAAAGCACTGCTCTGCCCCTCCTGACCCTCTATAGCCTTCTTTCTGGCTATACTCTCAGTGGAATCGTCTATGTGGCCCTAGGTACTTCCGGTGTTGGTTTGCGAGGAGTGGCAATTGCTGCCCTCGGTTGCGGCCTCGCTTTTGTGTTGGGACGCAATATCGGCTCGAATCTGTCGGAAAAAGATGGTTTGGCGCTGACTCAAACCGTTAGCATCGGTATTCTCGCTCTTTTTATTGTTCTCATTGGTCAGCTAATTTTCTCTATCTTTGGTGGCGGTACTCCCACCTGGTTAGAAATCGCTATTTCTGGCATCGGGGTTTTCTTGTTTGCTGGCTCCGCAGTGGTGGACTTTTACATCTTGCCCCGTACCTACAGAGATGAACAGTATCTCAGCGCTGCTTTATCGATGTATTTGACCTATATCAACCTATTTATCTTTATTCTGCGCCTTTTAATCGCTCTTAACGGTCGAGATTAGGGCAAATAGGGAGGAGTTAGAAATTAGTTACAACCTAACTTCTAACTCCGCTAGAATAGTAAAGAAATGTAAACGGCCTGTAAAGATCATGACTGAACCACAACCGACTCAAACCCCCAAATTAGAAGATCCCAAATTTGGTTTTAATGACTATGCCGAGCGCCTCAACGGTAGAGCCGCTATGATTGGTTTTGTGATCACTCTGTTGATCGAGTATCTCACTGGCCAAGGTCTGTTATCTTGGTTAGGGTTACAGTAGTTTTTTAGGCTTTTTTAGGCATTCTATGGGAAATAGAGCCTTGAGTGTTAGTTAACGCATACAGGCTTGATGATTTTCCCCGTAGAATCCTTGTAAGACCGAATCACCTCGCTGTTGTGGTGTGCCGTGGGAGTTATTGGGAGCTTCAAAATCGCCCACTTCCGAGGCCGCTTCCGCTAGAAGTTTTCCTGCTATTATATAATCCTGTTTGGATAAACTTCTTGCTTCGGTAAATAACCAGGAAAGGGTATCTCCCGCTAGACAATCGGCCTGTAATTCAATGCCGATGCTCATTCCACCTTCATCGATGCCACCGATACCCCGATTCCACTGAACAGCGTGAGCAGCCTCGTGAGCGACGGCGTAAAGGGGAAATAGGGGATTATCACTAATGCGAGTGACTTGCTGGAGATTGACGTAAACTGTATTATCTACAGTGCAGAAAGCCGCTAGGGAAATTACACCGCAGGGAGTGGTTATCGGGCCATCACTTAATAAATACTTAAAATTGATCTGGTGTAATTGAGCCGTATATTCAATTACCGCTTCTAGGGCATCCGTAATATCGTCTGCTTGCGCTCTCTGGGCTAGAGGGGATAAAATCAAGAGGGAACTACAGGAAACAGCAGATATCAGGGATAATAAACGTTTACGGCCAGAGTTAGGTTTCATGATACTAACAAAGTCGGGAGTGAGGAAAAAGTTTAATTGATCTGAATTAGCCTACCGCCACGATTACAATTCTAAAGGCTATATCTAAGACTTCCAGAGAAAATACAGAATTTACGCAGCTTTTGATCGAAGTTTACAGAATTTCTGGTCAAGGTTTAGGAAATTAATTTGGCACGACCACTTAGGGTCTGCTGAAAAAGTTTTTCGTGGGGGTAGGGTGTAGGGTGTGGGGTGTAGGGTGTAGGGTGTAGGGTGTGGGGTGTAGGGTGTGGGGTGTAGGGTGTGGGAATTATGAATTATGAATTGGAAATTGGGGAGTTTTTTGCTGTGAACTGATAACTGATAACTGATAACTGATTAAAGTACCATTTCTCTGGTGGCCTCTGCATCTATGGGTTTAATTAGATACAATCGCAACAGATCTCCGACGATACCTAGCTGTAAGGGTAACTTACGGACTGTTTTTAGCCATTGAGGAGCGCTACTTTCATCGATCGCTTTTAATTGTAAATTACGTTCGGCACAACGGTTTAAACGGGGGAAAAATTGGGGATGGTCCACATTTAAAATGGTGGGAAAAGCGCGAGCGGAGGTATTATTAGTCTGACGAATTACCTCTTGATCAAAAGCGATCGCATCCATTCCCAAAGCATCATAAAAGTCTGAGCGTTCGCGTACAGTTAAACTATGGGTAGCAAAGACGGAAAGCAGGAAAAAACGACTCCATAATTTCGATCGCCAATTATTCCACAATTGTGGTTTAGCTCGCAGTAAGGTTTTAAAGATATCTCCGTGGCGATTTTCGTCCTGACACCAACTCTCGAAGTAATTAAAGAGAGGATTAAATTTATACTGGGGATGTTCTTCTAAATGACGATAAATGAGGATATAACGCCAATAACCGATTTTTTCGGAGAGATAGACCGTATATAAAACCCATTCAAGGGGGAAAAAGGTGTAGGTGCGGGTTTTAGTAATTTTGGCTAGATCGAGGGAAATATTAAAGTCAGCCATGGCTTTATTGAGAAATCCTGCATGACGCGCCTCATCTCTAGCCATAAGATGAAATATCTCCCCTAACAAGGGATTACGGCTTTTTAGTTGTCGTGACAGTTCCTTAAATAACAAAAAGCCAGAAAATTCGGAGATACAGGAGCGTTCTAGATAATCTATAAAAGCATTTCTCGTTTTTTCATCGAGATTATCTTGATAGTTCTCAAATTCTTGCTGACGTTCAAAGTGATGCCGGTTATAATCGGTTCGCATCTCCTCTAACATCGTTTTGATTTCGGTTTCTTGCAAAGAAAGGTCAAAATTAGCGGCAGCCTCAAAATCGGTGGTATAGAAACGCGGGGTGAGGATAGTTTCGCGCAGAACAGCTTTTTTCTGGGAGGGAGGTTCGACGGTAGTGACCATGATGGAAATTACTTGACTACATAGCTATATAGGATTTTAAACATAAATAGGCAGGCCAATGATAATTATTAAGTTTTATCAATATTTTGGGCAGTAGTGAGCAAGGGAATCAGACAAGTTGGCGAGCCGATTAGGGAAATAGGGAGTAGAATAGAAAGGTTGTGAGTCTATAACTATCGTTAAAATACTATGGCTTGTCCCAAGAAGAAAACCTCAAATGCCAAGCGCGACCAACGGAGAGCGCACTGGAGAAAGCAAGCGGCTCGGGAAGCGCAAAAAGCCTTATCTTTGGGTAAATCTGTTCTTTCTGGTCGTTCTAACAGCTTTGTCTATCCCACTAAAGAGGAAGAAGAAGGGGAAGACGAGGAATAACTTGATGATGGGGAGTGAGGTGGAGAAAACCTTTTCGCTCCCTAGTATTTTAAGATTTGTTTAGGGTTTTCGTTGTGAGTCTCAACTAATGTTAGGCAAATTCTTTAAAAAACCAGAATCTCCCGATCAAGACCGAGTTCCTCCGGGCCAATATCTCGCTAGTGGTTTTCCTGTGCTTACCTACGGAGATACTCCCCAAATCAAGACCGAGGAATGGTTATTCAAGGTTTGGGGAAAGGTGGCCACGACTAAAATTTTTAACTGGTCGGATTTTATGGCCCTTCCGCAGTGGGAATTTACTAAGGATTTTCACTGTGTCACCCGTTGGTCAAAATTAGATGTGACTTGGACGGGAATTAAGGTATCGGATTTTATCACCTTAATTGACCTGTTGCCGGAGGCTACCCACGTCATGCAACACTGTTATGGGGGTTATACGACTAACCTCACCCTAGAGGAATTCCTGCACGAGGATAATTTTTTCGCTTTTCAACTGTTTGGTCAACCTTTACCCCCCGACCACGGTGGTCCGCTGCGTTTAGTTGTCCCCCATCTCTACGCTTGGAAAAGTTCTAAATGGATTAATGGCTTAGAATTTCTCGATCGAGAGCAATTGGGTTTCTGGGAACTTAATGGCTACCATCGACGAGGTGATCCCTGGTTGGAGGAACGTTATGGCGGTTTTTGACGATTTTTGTCTTAAAATCGGGTAATATCAGCAAAAGGAAGTTACCCCCCCCACAAAAGATCATTTGGGTTTCCTTTCCTTGTACCCATGTAATTGAAGTTTTCTTAAGGTTTATAGGGATAGAAAGAGTCCCTTATAGAAATTCCCCGGAAGACTGGTTGTAGTCATTGATCACTGATAACTGAAACAACGGACCTCTTAGGTTTGGTGGGTAAAATGTATTCTAAGATACAGTCTTGCGAGCAAGAGATCTAATGAACCACAGAGACACAGAGGACACAAAGACCGATCGCTACTATATAAGTTAAACTTATAACACAAAGAATAAGAGAGCCAAATAACCGACTAATGAAAAAGATGATATTGACTTTACTATTAGCTTTGCTTTTAGTTGCTAACATGAATAGCCAAGGGGTTTTAGCGGTGACGATCGATTTTCAATGGTCGGGAAATCAGGGTTATACAGCTAAAGGTTCTTTTAGTTATGATGAAAAAACGGCCCCGACTATCTTTTCGGAAAAAGGTTCGGGAAAAATGCGAGTCTTAGAAGATTTTCAGGTATCTTTTTATGATAACAGTGGTCAAGAGATCGCTAAATACGATAATGTCAGCGAGGGAATTTCCTCAGCTAATTATTTTCAGTTTAATTTTAATACAAAAACCGGTCAAGTTTTTGGCTCGATCGATCTAGGGGGTGAAGGGATGGGGGAAATCTATCTTCAAGGGGTGGTTAAGGATAATTTGGCACTGTTGCGGGTGGAGTCGGTAGATCTGGTCATGGATGAGGATGATTCACCGGAAATTATTGTTCAATCTTGGCATTGATTAGGATATATAATTGGTACTTTTGGTAAAATTTCCTAACTATAAAGCCAATCATGGAAGAAACTATCAGTATAGACCTCGTTTCCACACAGAAACCAGAAGAGCCAATAAATTTTCGCAGTAATAAATATTGTCTAATGATCTGACCAGCTTATTGAAAAGTAATTTAATATCTTATAATTGTATCTAGGGATTTTGGCTCTTCGGGACTTGGTATGGTTCGATAGGGGAGCATAAATCGACTCAATCCTTATCTGGCAAGAGATTTAATTGATTAGTTCGCTCCAGATCGCAAACAATTGACAAAAATTGCGGCAATGTCTGTCTCTATAAAGGTTTCATTCCTTATAACCCCGTCCATTGCATAAGACAAACCGAAGAACCGGGATTTTTTAGAAGATGAAGCAATGGGAATTTTAAAAAAAATTTCAGGCTCTTCGTTACCCTTTATGCTAAATCAACATACAAGATGCCAAGATAACATACTTCTAACCCAAAAATTCCGAAAGTTTCTAAAGCCATAGCTTCTCCGTTTTATTAGTTTAAGTTTATTGTTGATTCCCTCGACCACCCCATTAGTTGTCCTTCGCTCGAAATAACTAATGATTTCTCCAAACCAG
>NZ_JAPZSS010000143.1:0-1096 GCF_027532015.1 Microcystis sp. LE19-131.1A
TAATACAGTGAGTTCTTTTCTTCTTCCGTGAATTCTAGGTTAATCATGTTTTTAATGAGTGCTTTGCTTCTAATTATGACTCTTAAACTATACTATTGTCCTTGAGTAAAAAATGCAAGTTGCAGCCGTGCAAAGTATATAAAGCCCTACGTGAAACTCGTCATGTTGCTGATTGACACATCTGTGTGGATCAGCGTCTTCCGCGATCGCAGTGGTCAAGTTCGCCAGCAACTGGAAACGTTAATTGCAAATCGTGAGATTTTACTCACCCGCTTTACCCAGCTTGAACTGCTTCAAGGGAGCTTAAACGAGCAAGAATGGACAATCCTCTCTACTTACCTCGAAGTGCAGGATTATGTTGAACTCAGGCCTTCTTCCTGGCAAGCGGCTGCACGTATTTAGGGTTTGCTGAAAAAGTACGGGCGAAGCATTCGGGCAATAACCTATCGGTGAAACCGTAGATTTTTTATCCGAATGCTTCGCCCCTACAGGACGCGGGCCGATGAAGACGCAAGGTTTTAAAGCACGATTCTCTCAAAATCTTGCACCTGTTTCGCGAGAAAAGCCACAAAACCCTTACCTTGCCTACATTTCACCTTTATTCAGCAAGCCCTATTTACTATGATCTGCGTCGTCAAGGATTGACTGTTCGCAGCCCAATTGATTGCTGTATTGCTCAAGCGGCACTGGAAAATGATCTGCTTCTGATTCACAACGACCGTGATTTTGAAACCATTGCTCAAGTGCGATCTCTTCAAAATCTCCGTTTTCAGCCCTAGGGTGCGTTCCCTAATGGGGGTCCTACTGCTCCACCGATCGATTTTTGGGAACGTACCATGCCCATTGATTAAAGTTGTGAGTTTAAGTGCGATGCTGATCGTGTAGGGTGCGAAAACGCGAGTGTAACGCACCTTTTTCAAGTCAGCTATAATGTCGGTTAGACAATGCTCTTATGACTGGACTTCCCCCATACATAAATACTAAAAAATTAACAAAACCCTTACTGCAGGTCGCTTCTAAGAAAAAATTGAAAAGAGGCTACTGGGTACATTTTTTACTTGAAAATGGCTGTACCGTTGACTGTATCTGGAGTAGA
>NZ_JAPZSS010000180.1:0-1803 GCF_027532015.1 Microcystis sp. LE19-131.1A
TTTTGGATTTGGTGGGTAAAATGTATTCTAAGATACAGTCCTGCTGGCGAGCGAGTGGAAGGAACCACAAAGACACAAAGGACACAAAGATTGATCGATCCTGTGTAAGTTAAACTTATCACACAGAACCTAGAAGAGCCCCAAGGAACAATCATCTAGTATCAAACCCGAAATATTGACCCCATCGGAACTATCTAATCCTCAAACTCCATCAAACAATGAAGAAGTTACTCCCAAGGAACAATCATCTAGTATCAAACCCGAAATATTGACCCCATCGGAACCATCTAATCCTCAAACCTCAGAATCAACTCAAGATAAGAATATGTCTGAACCATTATCTAAGCCTGACACCACTGAGCCGACTAAACCCTCTAATACAACCAAGAAAAAACGTTTGGTTGTTTGTTGTGATGGTACTTGGAATGAATTAGCAACTTCCTATCCTACAAATGTCGTCAAATTTGCCCGCTTAGTTAAATACACCGCCGATGATCAAACCCCACAAATGGTTCATTATATATCAGGATGTGGCACAGAAGAAGACGCTGATTTAATCGAGCGTTTAGGCGGGGGTGCTTTCGGCTGGGGAATTGACAGAATTATTCAAGATGCCTATCGCTTTTTATGTATGAATTATGACGTAGAAGCTGAAGACGAAATTTACCTAGTTGGCTTTAGTCGCGGAGCCTATACAGTTCGTTGTTTAGCAGGTATGATCTATAACAGTGGTTTATTGAGCCGTTCCAAAATCCGCGAATTGCCTAAAGCTTATGAGCTTTATCGAAATTCTAAAATTAAGCCAAATGATCCAGAAGCTCAAAAATTCCGGGAAGATAACTCCAAAAAGATAGATAGCGAAAAAGATTATTTACAAGGTCGTGTACCGATCAAAATGTTAGGGTGCTGGGATACGGTGGGAGCATTAGGTGTTCCTGATCTAACGCCTTGGCTACCCTTGGCTAAACTCTGGAATCGGAAGTATGAATTTTTCGATGCTAGACTAAGTCCGATTGTGGAAAATGCCTTTCATGCAGTTGCCATTGATGAGAAACGCAGAGGTTTTCCCTCGTCCGCCATGGAGAGAAGTGACAAAAATCCTGAACAAGTAGTCAAAGAAGTTTTCTTTGCTGGTGAACATGGCTGTATTGGTGGAGGAACTGAAGAATATCGGGGGCTATCGGACTATACTTTACAATGGATAATCCACGAGGCTAAAAAGTTGGGATTAGAGTTTGATTCAACTGAAAATTATAGTGAGGAATTCCAGATTAAACCAGAGCCAACGACTAAATTTGATAATAGCGTGACTGGTGTGTATGCCTTAGCTGGTGAAGGATGGCGACCGATAGAATCTTTAAAAGTTGCCGTTCATTACAGTGTGGTCGAACGACTTAAGGCTGATCCCAATTATCGTCCTCAAAATCTAACTCCTCTGCTTAATAAGTTGCTGCCCTAATTTAGACATTTTCAAATTTGGCAACGCCCAAGTTTTGATGTACACCTCATACCATTTTTCTTTATTCGCGTCACAACGAATGCAGGCTTGGCAAGCATTCGAGCGTGGATGTCTGTCATGGATTTAGAAATTTGGTATCACATTGACGCAAAACAAGGCTCTGGTATTAAACCTCTTGGGTGGTGATTCGGTAGTAGTGATGGCGGCTTAATCCTTTGCTTTGCTGTGCATTGTAGTCATGGATAAAATACCAAAGGGTTCCCCACAGCAATTCTCATTTTAAAAAGTAACAAGTGATACAGACAGAAACAAAGCTTTAAGCAAGCTACAAAATGCGCTCCCGC
>NZ_JAPZSS010000206.1:0-12129 GCF_027532015.1 Microcystis sp. LE19-131.1A
AGTAAAAATATTTTGGCCGCAGGGCTTGCGGTGTCAGTCTGTAGAGCGACCATAAGACCAGAACAGAGTAAATCTGTTAAGGCAGGTGCGAAAAATCCTTCGGGAAAGAAGCAGAAACCCAAATCGTGAGGTTTGGGAATCGCCGTCCGTTTTACGGCGGCGAGGATGTCAAGAGGTCGTCAAATCGAATCCGGCGATGAGTTCCCACTTTTCGGTATGGAATCTTGCCCTCCTCAATCAGACTGATCAGGAACGGACGTGATACGTTTAAGATATCTGCTGCTTGTTGTGTCGTTAACTCAGCATATACAGGCATCAAAGTAACTGCATTGCCACGAGCCATTTGCGTCAGAATATCAGTTAAAAGGCGAAATGCAGACATCGGAATAACAACCACTTCTTCCGGTTCATTATCCGCCTGCACACGCAGTCTGAATGCAGGCAAGGGGTTTCCAACAGGGCGTTTGCCTAGAAATCTTGAAAGCTGACGGCTTGACTCACGCGCAAGCTCTTTATCTGCCGCAGTCGGCGCAATTGTCTCTTGAAAATCAGCGATTCCAGTAGCCATTGTCTTGTCCCGCTCATACTGTTGATTGAACTCTTGTCCAGAGTTACTACGGCCTAGTGTACCCCACATACGAAATAAATCCAACAAACGCAACAAACGAAAAATATGTTTTTGTCACAACTTGCTCACCAGTTCGGAATCAAGTGTGATGGCGAAGGCACTGGGTAGCAGTACGCTGATCTTGTCGGTTGGGTTGGTGGCTGTTACCCAACACCCTCAAAACCAAGATTAAATGCAGTAGGATAGACGTTGGATAGATTTTCTAGATGGCGTTGTCAAATTGAAAGATGCTCCGAATCAGCACCGGAAATGAAATTACTTTGATAACAAGGATTGCATTGCATCTTTCCTATTCTGAGCTGACAACGCCCACTTTCTTATATTTTAAACAGCATTTAGTATCGTATCTTGATTCAGCAGGGACGAAAATCTTTTCAGGACTCGTAGCGTCGATAAAGCCGCTGCACCTTGTCATAAAAACGCTTGCGGACTTTTTCTGGGGAGATCAACAAGCAATCTTCCCCGTAGGGGAGAATCTCGCGGAAAAACCAGAAGCTACTCGTTATCTGTCGGGTGATCTGCCGGATGGGGGGATCGTTCGAGATCAATTCGTCGGCGATATCGATAGCGGTTTTAGTCCGGTACGATCGAGCTAATCCATCGAACAGGTGAAACTCGGCCGACACACTATCAAGCTGATTGCGCCACTTGGCCCTAGGGATCGGGGTAATTAAGGAATCGTTGGGGATTCGATCGATCCGTAAACTCCAATTATGGTGTAGTTCGGAAATATCTTGATTTCCCTCGGTTTCCTCGCACCAACAATCGAGATATAAGCGATCCTCGTGACGATTGATAGCGGCATGGTAAAGATGGAATTCCCAGATTCGATCGCCGGCATCCTGATAGGATAACTGAAACGGTTGTTGTCGGAGAATGCAGCGATCGAGTTCTAACCGCCATGGCGGGGGAGGATTATCGAGGCTACGTTCTAGCTCTTTCCGTAAGGGTCCCGACAGTTCGCTCCGTTCTAATAGTAGTTTAGTTAGTTCTAGGGCGATGGGGATTTGTCCAGCATCGATGAGAGAATCGATCGCCTGTTGGAGCATCTGCAAGCGATCGGGCTTCCAGTCGTGATTAGGAGCTATTTTAAGCTTATTACGGGCAATTTCTTTGATTAACTTCGATATATTCGGTTTATCTCCCCAAAATAGCCCGAATTCACTGGCAAGGATTTCTAGGTCCTGTTTTTCTTTTTCACTGACCGATAAAGTGATCGATTGTCCTATCCGGCTCATAGTTTATAAGTGTACGGACACTTTTTCTGTTAAGGTACTTGTCCATCCCTATTATCGTGGGTACTATGGAAGATAGCAAGAAGTTACGGACAGAAATTCGTGGGTAATTATCAAGTAACGCTCAGGCCAGTCTATTCCTGTCCCGCAGACGAGATACCAGACGGGATCAAGGTTCCGCAAGGATGGCGGTTATCGTGGCATCAGGTGGAGACGTGGAAAGCACTCAACGATCCCGATATCGATGTGATTTTCAATACGGCCATGACGGGGGACGGGAAAAGTCTAGCGGCCTACCTGCGAACTTTGCAAGGATATTTCCCGATTATGGGACTCTACCCAACCAACGAACTAGCGCGGGATCAGCGGGGTCAGATCGAGGCATATATTCAACGATTTCAACCAACGGATCAACCCCGGGTCAATCTTTTAACCGGGCCCGAGTTGGAATTGTACGCCGAACGGGATGGGAAAACGAAAGCGATCGCTCTAGAGACTCGATCGAAACAGTCGGAAATTCTCTTAACTAACCCCGATATTTTCCATTATCTGCATCGGGGGGCCTATTTAACCCCCTACGATAACCCCGATCAGCTATGGAACCGGATCGATAAACATTTCGCTCTCTTCCTATTCGATGAATTTCACGTTTTCGGCACGCCACAGGTCGCCAGTATTATCAATACCATGCTTCTAATCCGACGGGCCAATCGTGGGAAACGATACCTGTTTTTGTCCGCAACTCCCGACGAGGGTTTACTAAAACGATTGGATAAAGCGGGGTTTCGCTATCGATCGATCGACCCGGTAAGAGAAGGAAAATACCGGTTTCCCGATACCCCAGAAGAGGCCAATTCCCTCGCTCAACAGGGATGGCGACAAGTAACCTCGGAAATCGAGCTATCTTTTATTCCTTTACCGTCGAGTTTTCAAACTTCGGAAAATTGGTTGAAGGAAAATAAAGAGCGAATTTTAGACTATTTTAAGCGATACCCCGGCAGCAAGGGCGCGATTATTCTCAATTCGATCGCTTCGGTTAAACGTCTGCTGCCGATTTTCCGAGAATTATTGGCGACTATCGGTTTAACAGTGGGGGAAAATACGGGTCTTTCGGGAACGCGGGAGAAGTTGGCATCGTTAAATCGTGATCTGGTGATCGGAACGAGTACCATCGATGTGGGGGTGGACTTCAAGATTAATTTCCTCATTTTCGAGTCGTCGGATGCGGGAAATTTTATTCAACGTTTCGGCCGTTTAGGCCGTCACAGCGGCTACGATCGAAAGGGAACGGCGGTAAAATTTGCTAACTTCACAGCGATCGCTCTGGTTCCGAAATTTTTCCTAGAACGGTTATTCGAGAAGAAAGACGCACCGTTACAAGTCGGGGAACGGTATGACCGAATTCAGCTACAGGAGGCCATCAAGAGTAACTACCGTCATATCAATAATTTCGAGGGTTATTACCAACGTTGGGGAGCGGTACAATCATTTCAACTCTGGTGGAATTTAGGGAGTCCGAAGATCAAATCCCAATACGGGGAAAGTCGCCAGAAGTTTCAACAGGAATGCGAGGAGGTTTTCGATACCAGTTTAAAACGGGTCGCCGGTCGGGTGAAAGGATGGGCCGACGAATGGAAGGAGTTATCGGGGAAAAACGGTAATCCGATTTTCGAGGATGCGTCTAGTTTTCGCGGGTCGAGTCCGTTACTATGCGGGTTATACGATTCGACGGAACCAGAGGAGGGCGATCGCTTTAAAACCTACGATTTACCCAGTATTCTCGGTAATCTAGAGGTGGAGGTGTGGAGAAAAGGCGAGTTTAAGCGCCAGATCGAGGCCACGAAAACACCGATCGCACGCAGACGTTTCGATTATTGTCTCGCGTTTCTGAATTTACGGGGATATCGAGAGGAACGGTTAAACTGGCGCTTTACCTACGACGGCGATTTAGGCGAGATCGCCTCCGCGTGGAAAGTGCGGGTTTTGACGGGAATCGGTGTTTGGCAACCGGATAATCCTTGGCTCGATCGAATTAGTCGGGAGTTACGGGATCTGGCTCTGGTTAGCTTCGTTTTTGCCTATCCCGTCGCTGCAGTTCGCCAACGCTTACAATTACCGATGCACTTCGGTATCTATCCGATTAGTGACGAGAGTAGTCTTCATTCTCCCCTGTCACCCTATTCTATAGCGATCGGTCAATCGGCTTTGTTGTTGGATACTCTCGCTCATCGGTTCAAAGGTAAAGGGGGTGAGGTGTGGATCTGTTGATGCCGTTTGAGGTCACTAAACAACACTTATCAGAAGATCGATAACCATGAATAATCCTAACGCTCGTTCCCACAAGGAACCGATAGACTCGCTCATAATATATAAAAAACGAACGGATATTAGTAATCTCGACCCGGAAGAACGAGATTATCTTGAATCTTACGAACGCGGGGAATGGATTTCCGATTTGACCCCCGAACGAGTTAAGGAATTGCAGGCCTACGCACGAGTGACATTGGAGGAACGAGAAAAAGAAAGGGAAAGTAAAAAAGAGATTATCGATCCCTAATAGGGATTTTGCCCTTTATTTGAAAAAAAACGGAAAAAAGGGTTCATTGAAAAGGTTGCATACGGCTTTTTCAATCCCTAAAAGGGGTTTTTCTAAATTTTCCAGTTTTTTATTCTGCCCTAACTACCCATATCATGTTATATCATAGATATGTGGTCAACTCCCAAGTTATGGATTATTTCTCCCCGATCCTCGCTCCCCTATGCCTTGTAAACAGAATTTAGTATTATGGAGGAGAGAAGAGAATGTTTTAGTTAGCCGAATGCATCCGTTTTTACCTTTATCATGATTCCTATTTTATCATTGAGCTAGAATAAACCAATAAACCAAACCACTTAAAAATCTATGAACCTGCCTAAATCCCAAGAGCTTACTCTCATCTTTCTCGATCACCCTTTCGAGTACACCCTGAATCATCCGCTCATGGAGGCATTAAATAATGAAAGCAAGCAAACAATTGTACTGGTAATTGGTCAGCAGCAAGAAAAACAAGCCCTTGCTATAGAAATAATCAAAAATTGTTGCGGGACTGACAAAACATCAGAGGAGCTTATCGATATTAAAAATAGACTTGAGGAACTTGAAAACAAATTCGAGGGAATTGAACCTATAGCTCACGAATATCGATATAACAAGGCTCACAACCAGTTTTTAGAAGAACAACTCTCTTTTTACACACCTTCTGAAGATTAGCCATCAAACAAGAGATGAGGGAGTCAAAGTGTACGGACACTTTTTCTGGGATTTAGTTGCTCTTTGCTTCCTCCGCGTTTGATAATAGACATAGACAGACGCTAGGGACATCGATCGATATATCCATCGGATTCTTGCCATTTTTTTTGATAGGGGCTAAATATGAATAGGCTAGTAGAAAAAATTACGGCTATTGTCGAAAAACTACCGAATTTAAAACTATTAATTCTCTTCGGTTCTAGAGCGCGTGGAGAGCATAAACCTGATAGCGATTGGGATTTCGCTGTTTTATACGAGGAAAGAAGCGCTCAAAAGGATATTTCGAGTCTATTGAAAATTTATACACTACTCGAACAAGCTTTAGAGATTCCCGATGACAAAATTGATGTGATTGATTTAAAAGAATGTTCGCCGATCCTCGCTCATTATGTCGCACGGGATGGTCAACTTCTATACGAACGGGAAACGGGAATATTCGAGGGATTTAAAGAAAAATTTCTCATGAATCCTGAAGAATCGAAAGCGTTATACCGTCAATTACGGAATAATCTAGAGATTTCTCTACGAGAAAAAGGAGTGTAAATGCTATTCAACCTCTGATCACGATAGACGAATTAAACCTCATGAATCAATACCTCGCCGAACTTAGCGAGTACGGTTCGATCACCTTAGAGGATTATCGTACATTAAGAGAACGTCAATTAGCCATAGAAAGGTTAATTCAGCTTATCGTTCAAACTGGCATCGATATCAATTACCAGATTTTAAAATGTTTAGATATCGAGTCTCCGAATAATGCTCGCGACGCATTATTTCAAATCGTAGAACTGGGAATTTTAGAAGAACACCTAGCCGTTCAACTGGCCGAGTCTATTAAATTAAGAAACTTACTCGTACACTTATACAAGAAAATTGATCCCGATATCGTTCATTCCTCGATCGCTAATATTTTACGAGATTATCCCCGCTACCAACGCTCGATCGTTCAATATCTAGATTCTTTGGAGGCAGAAAATGGTTAGAAATACGAAAGAATTGAAAATTATCAATACAGTCAATAGAATAACCACGAATGTGGAAAAAATACCGAATTTAAAACTATTAATTCTCTTCGGTTCTAGAGCGCGCAGAGAGCATAGACAATACGAGGCGATTTTATCTCAAACAAATTACCGACTATTTAGGGTTTGCGGCAAAAAGTACGGGCGAAGCATTCGGATAGAAAATCTCCGGTTTCACCGATAAGTTATTGCCCGAATGCTTCGCCCCTACAGGACGCGGGCCGATGAAGACGCAAGGTTTAGAAGCACGATTCTCTCAAAATATTGCACCTGTTTCGCGAGAACAGCCACAAAACCCCTATCTTGCCTATATTTCACATTTATTCAGCAAGCCCTATTTAGACTCTCTAGAGGTGAAAGATGCCTAAAAAACAAAAAAAATTAGAGGAAACGGGACAGTTAAATCTATTCGATAACACTACAGAAATTGACGATGAAGATCTCGATTCTGACTTCGAGGATATTGATTTAGAATCTCTTTCTGGCGAAGATTTAGGAATTAGCGAATCGGTAAGCGATCGCCGAGTCGAAACCGTTCGCCAACTGCTAACCCTAAAACTCCTACGGGAGGCGATTCGAGCCGAAAACCCCGACGATCGAGTTATGGCAGATTTTGCCGAAATGGTATTACCCAATTTACTCCGATTAGCGATCGGTGTCACGGCAAAAGGAGGAAATTTCTTCGAGGAAATCGATCGCCGTCGGGAATTAGAGGGAAAAAGCAAAGTTCGACGGGATAACGCGGGCGATCAATCTCTCAATACTCATTTACTTAATGGATTATTTCCCGCCAATCTCATCGAAAAACGACTAGAAAAACTCAATACTACCGTTCGACGGGTAGTAAAGGAATGCGAGCGCAGGTTGGCGATCGCGGGGTTTATTCTCCACGATTTCGAGAAATTCCGCTACTCGCTTTTTCCCGGGATGCCGGCGAAATATATCGAGATTAACGAGGACTTCGATCGAGATATCCGCAAACTATCACGAGAGGAACATCGAGAGATTTTTCAAGTATTGGTTCCCGAATTAGGATTAGATCGCTTTTTATTTTCCGATCAACCAGAAAAATGGACTGAATATCTTGATGATTTGATATATATCGCTAAAAATGCCCAGCGTCGGAATGATACCGATCGAAATACCTCGGAAGATGGGTTAAATACTCGCTTAAACAATAGCGCTCTCGAAAGTTTAACCGATCTTGCCTGTCTAGCCGATCGCTTGGCTTCCATTATTAAACACCCCCACGATGCGGAAAAAGCCTCGTTACAAGACCTTTTATACAGCCTCAGCGATGGGGAACTAAAATTCACTTACCACAGCATCGCCGAAAACCGAGGGGTACTGACGAACGTACTTAATAACGCGGTGATGGAAGCGCATCAAGAACTAGACTATCAGCCTTTACTTTACCTGCCTACGGGAGTTGTCTATATCGCCCCCAAAAACGCGCCAGAAGTGTCCCTAGAAACCTTACCGAATCGAGTGGTGGACACCATTAAATCCCTCTGTAGCGGCGAATTACAGCGTAAACAAACGGGATTCGGCCGAGATGGCAAGGGGATGAAATACGCAGATTACTACAGCCAATTTTTCGACGATGCTGGGTTAATGCGCGCTGCCCTCAACGCCACCCTTCGCATCCTCGGTGATAATAAAGCGTCCGTGGCCGGAAGTCGCGGCGAAAACCTGATTAAATTTCAACAACAGGGCGTTTTACCGACGGATTACGATTTTCATTGTGAAGATGATATCCGCATCGATCGCCTAGCGGAATTCGGGGACGTGGTGACGCGGAAAATCTGGGGCGATCGCCTGGAAAAAATCGAACAGGCGCGAAAATTGCAGAAAAACTTACCCGCACCGCCGGATTTAGATTTAATTAGCGAGATCGCGCATTATTGGAATCTAGAAAATTATCTGCCACAAATCCGAGCGATCAAGCGTATTAATGAATCGTTAAAAGAACTCAAACTGAAAGGCAATACGGGAGGGGTTCCCTACGAATGGTATTATCTAGCGGCGCAATACCTGAAACAGCATCCCGGAATCGAGGATATTAGACCGGTTGCAGAAGATTTAATCGCTTTTCTCGCCGCAAAAATCGCCGCCATAGTTGCGGGATATAACTTACCCGATGGTTGGGAGGATTTGCGAGAGTGGGTTAATCAAGTGGTGCAGTTACCCGGTCGGGAATTGGCCCACTCGATCGAAACCTTCCAGAAAGAATTAAACCACTACAACGCCGCTAAAAAACAAGGTCGCGGCCGTCAACTTCTCTGTTCGATCTCCCATTCTCCCTATAGTGTCAGCGAACAGATGGAATCGGCGGTTCTTTTTACTCCCCAAGTCTATACCAATAAACAAATGCTGGCAGGCTCGAACGCCAAACGAAACATTTCCAGTATCGCGGGAACGGAAATGATGTTGCGTCAGATTCTTATGAATCAAACCCAAGCGGTAGGAAAACGTTTCGAGGACGGCAAATATCGCTATCTGTACTTTTACCCGACCTATTATTTTACTCCCGAAACCAATAGTTTTTTACAAAAAGCCTACGCTAACATCGCTCAAACTCGTTTTGATAGCTCGGTAAAGTTGCACTTTGTTGATAAGAATCTGGTCGCTAACTTCGATCGAACCCGTTATCAGAGTGTTGATAGTTTCCTGATCGATGAAAAATTAAGGCAGAAAAAGGAAAGAATTAACGAGGAGGAAGATGGCAAAAAAGACCGCACTTTTAAACTATCCTATCCCGAAGATAAACCCCTAACCTTTTATTTTATGGCCCTACCTCCGGGCCGCAATCCCACCGATACGGAATCCTGGGTTATGCCGGCATGGTTAGGATTAGCTTTCCCGATGATTCTAGATGTCAAAACGGTGGTTTCTGAGTCTCCTATTCCTCCCTATCGCGACGGTGCGGAATTTGAAGAGACGGTATTTCTCGACAGTGCGCCCCAAGCGATCCGGTCCTTAACCCGATGCGATCGATTCCGTCTCGATCGCGTCTTGAACCCATGGCAAGATAATGACGGAAAAAAATATTCCGCCCCCTTAAATACCCTAACCGCAGCCTATTCTATTCATTTGGACGTGAACTCGAAGCAGGGTAAGACGGGTTATGACCCCAATTGGGGCAAATTAACGGAACTCGCTATCAATTTAGAAACCAGTCCTCTCTATGTTTTTCATTACCTTAAACAGTGGAAACGGGGCAAAGATGCCGATATACCGAGCGCTAATCGAATCGCTCTGTATCTCTACGATTTTTATCCTTGTTTCGATCCCTATGTACAAGCCAACCGAACCAATTTAACTATCGATATGACAGCAGAATCGCCCTTAAATCACCCGAAAAAATTAACCGAATTGTATCGTCAATTCTATCGAGCTAATAAACGATATAACCCGAAAGCGAACGCAGTTTTAAAACCGATCGATGTGGCCGCCGATACGATTCTCAAAGGAGGAATGTATCAGGGAGAAGCCCTAGTTTCTGTAGTAGCGGCGGAAGTGGCCAGCTTAATGAATCGGGTTCATGCTTCTACAGCAGAAGGTCGCTGGATTTTATCCGATCGAGAACAGGAAAGACAGAAAATATTGTCTTTTGCTCGTTATTTTGTGATCGATGTGTTCGAGGGTTCTTTTAAGGGCGATCGAGCGCGTCTAGCTGGCAGACAATTAAACCTCATTCGCGATACCTGCGAATTTCTTTACCGTCTCGAACAGGACAGAGAAAATCAAGAGTTAAAAGTCCAGGGTCAAACTGTGGATGAAGATTCTGAAAACAATAATTAATTCAAGGAGTACCTACCATGTCTTTACTGAAAACCCTCGATTCTAAATTCTTTCATGGCGAGATTCCCTACAAACCGATGGGAAAATACGTTCACTTTTTGACGATTCGAGTCACAGAATCTTATCCTTTATTTCAAACAGATGGAGAGCTAAATAAAGCTCGTGTTCGTGCGGGAATTGATAGCAAAAAAACGATTAGTCGTTTATCGATGTTTAAACGAAAACAGTCAACTCCAGAACGTTTAGTCGGACGAGAATTACTCCGTAAATACAACATTGTAACCGCCGAAGAATGTGAGTACAATGTAAAATTTGCCATGAATAACGCCGACTGTATTATTTATGGTTTTGCCATCGGTGATTCTGGTTCAGAAAAATCGAAAGTAGTAGTAGATACGGCTTTTTCGATCACACCCTTTGATGAATCCCATGAAAGTTTTACTTTAAACGCTCCCTACGAGAACGGTACCATGGCATCAAAGGGAGAAAATAACACAAAAGTAGGAGAAGTGACTAGCAGGATTAGCCAGCAGGATCACATCCGTCCGCAGGTGTTTTTCCCTAGTATTGTCACTTTAAAAGATCCGACAGAAGCGAGTTTTCTCTATGTTTTTAATAATATCCTGCGTACCCGTCACTACGGCGCGCAAACCACCCGGACGGGACGGGTAAGAAATGAGCTTATCGGTGTTATTTTTGCCGATGGGGAAATTGTTAGTAATTTGCGCTGGACACAGGCAATATATGATCGCCTTCCCGATGAAGTATTACACTCGATCGATCCCTTAGATGAGGATTTAGTTATGGAAAAAGCCACCGAAGCAATACAAGCATTAATGGCGGAAGAATTTATCGTTCATACCGATTTTATCGGGGAAAATTTTCAACCTTTATTAACTGAGGTGAAAACTCTCACGGGTACGGAAGCAGGAATTTTATCGATTCTAAATCAAGCAAATGAGGATTCAGAAAAATACTTTAAACAATATATCGAGAAAAAGAAAGCCGAGAAAAAATAGCTAATTTCGTCGGGTGGGTGTCGCCCACCCTATCATTATGGTACATATTTATTCCTGTCAATTAGAACTGCACGATAGTCTTTATTACGCAACCCGTGAAATCGGCAGACTCTACGAAAGCGAACCCGTAATCCATAATTACGCGCTCTGTTATGCTTTGGGATTGGTAAATAGCGATAGTTATCGTTACTTCTGTTCCGAACAGATTCCACAGTACCAAGAACATTTAAATCCTCTTAACGAAGAGAAAATTTATGTCACTCCCGCACGGGCGATCGCTCATACGGCGGTTCTCAATACTTGGAAATATGCCAATAATAACTATCATGTGGAGATGGAAAAAACCCAAAAAAATATTCCTAGTTTTGGCAGGGCTAAAGAAATCGCTCCCGAAAGTGTTTTTGAATGTTTTATCATTTCCCATCACCCCCTACAACTTCCTAAATGGATTCGTTTGGGAAAATGGATGAGTAAAGCGGAAGTAAAACTGACAGAACTTTCCCTATCAAAACAAAAAGAGGATTTATTTATTTATCCCTATCCTTTAAATCCTCTCGATGTTATGTTTACCCATCAGGTGATTGGCTACGATGTGATTAATATGCCTCCCGTTAGTTTAATCCGTAATGTGAGAATGCGCGGGGAATATTACCAAATAAGCGATCGTCCCGATCTGAAAATTCCCGCTCGATTGTCCTATCGCTTCGGTTGAAAATTGACCATGACTCTTATATCTTCTAAATCCCTCACTTTACCAGAATTTCTCTCGCTAACCGCTCCCGATGGCGATATTACCTATGAATTAGTCGATGGAGAAGCGATCCCAAAAATGTCACCGAAATTCTTTCATTCTCGTTTAACTCTGGCTTTATCTTCTATACTCGATCGCTGGAATCAAGGACGGGGAGAAGTGGGAATCGAATGGGCAATTATTCTAAGCAAAAACGATCGAGATTGGTGTCCGGTTCCTGATCTCCTCTACATTTCCCTAGAAAGGTTAGGAGATATTCCCCTCACCGATGAAGCTTGTCCCGTTCCCCCGGAATTAGTCATCGAAATTATCTCTCCGGAACAATCTTTCAGCAGCCTGAGCGAAAAAGCCGTGGACTACCTAAAAGCGGGAGTCAGTCGC
>NZ_JAPZSS010000235.1:0-7529 GCF_027532015.1 Microcystis sp. LE19-131.1A
GAATGGATTGAATTTAGCGCCTATAAAGACCGAAAGAGCCTCCTCGCTTACGTTAAAAAAGTGCTGGACAATTTTGGAGGCGAGTATGTAATTAATTTTGCCTAGGTACTTAACTGATAACTGATAACTGATAACTGATAAATGAATGTTGTGGTGACGGGAATTGGGTTGATCAGTTCTCTGGGAAATTTAAGTCAGAGTTGGCAAAGATTACTAGAGGGCAAAACTGGTATAACTAGACAACAACCATTTTCTGATTTACCCGCTTTACCCTTGGGTTTAATCGGTCACAAACCAGCATTTTTAGAGGATTTAACCAAAATTGCCCTGATTGCTGCCCTCGAAGACGCGAAATTAACCCCTCCCTTAAAGGATTGTGGTGTCACTATCGGTTCTAGTCGTGGTTGTCAGGGTTTATGGGAACGGATGGCAGCGACGGGAATAGTAGAAAACTGGTTAGATAGTTTACCCGATCGCGCCTCGGTATTGACCGCTAGATTGATAGAAACCGGCGCCCCAGTCTTAGCACCCATGGCGGCCTGTGCCACGGGCATCTGGTCGCTCGCACAGGCTGTAGAATTAATCAAAATGGGAGAATGCGATCGAGTTTTAGTCGGGGCGATCGAAACTCCGATCACTCCCTTAACTCTGGTGGGATTTGAACAGATGGGAGCTTTGGCGAAAACGGGCTGTTATCCTTTTGATAGAGCTAGGGAAGGCTTAGTTTTGGGGGAAGGTGGCGCGATTTTAGTCCTTGAATCGGAAGAACTGGCTTTAAGCAGAAATGCCGCCATCTACGGGCAAATTTTGGGCTATGGTTTTACCTGCGATGCCGATCATGTTAGCGCCCCGGCGGTGGATAATCGTAGCGCTACCAAAGCCATAGAACTATGTTTGCACAGAAGTCAATTAAGAAAAGATGAAATTAATTACATTCACGCCCACGGCACTAGCACCCGTTTAAACGATGAACGGGAGGCAAACCTGATCGCCAGCATTTTTGGTTCGCAAGTGGCTGTAAGCTCGACAAAAGGCGCAACAGGACACACTTTAGGGGCTTCGGGGGCATTAGGTGTGGCTTTTTGTTTAATGGCTCTGAAAAATCAGCTAATTCCCCCCTGTGTCGGTGTGCGCGAGTCGCCTTTTCAATTAAATTTAATTAGATCGGCTGTTAATTTTTCCCTGCACAATTGTCTCTGTCTTAGTTTCGGTTTCGGAGGACAAAATGCCGCCATCGCAGTGGGGAGATGGGGGAGAAGGAGAGGGGAGTGGGAATGATGAATGATGAATTGGGGAGACGGGGAGAATAAATAAAAGCAAATCTCCTGATAACTGATAACTGATAACTGATAACTGATAACTGATTATGGATACACCGCGACTACATCCAGATACGATCGAAGAAGTTAAACAAAGAATTGATATTGTGGATTTAATTTCCGAGAGAGTCGTCCTCAAAAAAAGGGGAAGGGAATACGTCGGTTTATGTCCTTTTCACGAGGAAAAATCCCCTAGTTTTACGGTTAGTCCTGCCAAACAAATGTATTACTGTTTTGGCTGTGGTGCGGGGGGAAACGGGATTAAATTCTTTATGGAGGTGGGGAAACAATCTTTTAGTGAAGTGGTTTTCGATCTTGCTAGAAGGTATCAAATCCCGATTAAAACTCTAGCAGTAGAACAGCGTCAGGAATTAGAACAGCAATTATCCCTCAAGGAACAATTATACGAGATAATGGCCGTGGCGGTGAGTTTTTATCAACACGCCCTTAGTCAACCCCAAGGGGAAAAAGCGTTAGATTATCTCAAGGTACAACGACAACTAACCCCAGAAACTATCGCAACTTTTCAACTGGGATATTCTCCGGAAGGTTGGGAAACTCTCTATCGTTATTTAGTGGAACAAAAGCGCTATCCTGTGGCTTTAGTAGAACAAGCGGGATTAATTAAAGCGCGTCAAAATGGTAGCGGTTATTACGATCAATTTCGAGATCGTTTAATGATTCCTATTTTTGATAGTCAAGGACGAGCGATCGCTTTTGGTAGTCGTAGTTTAGGTAATGAACAACCAAAGTATCTAAATTCTCCCGATACTCCTCTATTTGAAAAGGGAAAAACTCTCTTTGCTCTCGATCGAGCTAAACAGGCAATTATTCAGCAAGATTTAGCGATAGTTGTGGAGGGTTATTTTGACGCAATCGCTCTCCATGCTGCTGGTATCACTAATGTGGTTGCCTGTTTAGGAACAGCTTTAAGTCAAGAGCAAATTAAGCTACTTTTGCGCTACAGTGAAAGTAAACAAATAATCTTTAATTTTGATGCCGATCAAGCGGGAATTAAAGCGACACAAAGGGCGATCGAGGAAATTAACTCTCTAGTTTATTCAGGACAAGTTAACCTAAAAATCCTTAATCTTCCCGATGGTAAAGATGCCGATGAATTTCTTAAATCCCATACTGACGGGGTAAATAGTTATCGAGAATTAATCGAAAAATCTCCTTTTTGGATTGATTGGCAAATCTCGCAAATGTTGGTTAACAAAGATTTAAAACAGGGACTACATTTTCAACAAATAGCTAATAGTATGGTGAGTTTACTGCAAAAGTTAATCGATAGCAATCAACGCACTTTTTACCTCGATTATTGTGCTGAAATTTTGGCTCAAAAAGATGCGACTCGTTTGCCTTATATTTTAAAAAATCTCTCCAAACAGGTTAATAAACCTCAAGGAAAATCCCCAGCAATTAAGAGTAAAAACATCTTAGATAAATCCGAAAAAAATGGCACAGAAAAAGCCGAATGGTTATTATTATTAATCTATCTCCATTCTCCCGAATATCGGAGGCTCATTTGTGAACTTTTGGATGAAAAAGATTTAATTTTTAATGTCCCTGATTATCGTTGGTTATGGCAAGTAATTCTAGATTTAGAAAACCAAATTACTAAACCAAGAGATTTGATGTCAGCTTTACAGAATCATTTATTGATGATAACTACAGACAAAAATCGTGATTTTAATTCTTTATTTCACTTAAATGAACATACCAGTCAGGAAATTTTGCAACCAGAGGAACAAATTAAAGATGCTATTATAGCTATGGAAAAAATTAGTTTAATGGAATATCGTCGCTACTGTCAAGAACAATTAATTAATTCCCTGGACGGCAATCAACGGGAATTTTATCAGCAGGAATTCTATCAAACTGTTAATAAATTAATCGCAATTGATCCTCACTACCAACAAGCTTAATTATCTAATTGATTAAAAACTAGACAATTGTTCGGCAATAATAGATACTAACTTATCCACTGCTCCTGCTTGCCCGCGCACTGCCCGCAATTTTTGCCGGATAGCCTCTAATTGTTCGGGATTTTCTAACCAAGATCTAGCCATATTTGCCACTTCCTCTGGTTGTAATTCCCCCAATAATTCCGGAACAATTTCTGCACCGGCCCAAATATTTGGCCAGGCATATAAACGCTTTTTCCGCAACATATAGAGATTAATTATCTTAGCAAATAAAGAACCCACCCCCGGCAGTTGAGCTAATAAACCGGGTAAACCGTCCCAAGTTCTCATCGCGTCGAGTTGCTGAGTCGGTAGTAAAATAATCATCGGGATTGCCAGCGCCCCTAATTCAGCAGTATTAGCACCCACCGTCGTTAAAGCTAAATGACAGCGAGAAAGCTGGTTATGGGCGGGAAAATCGGTAATTAGGTCAACTTTTACCCCCTTATCTGTTTCTAGATAGGGTTTTTCGCCGTTTTTTAATTGGGCAGCACTCCAACCGGTTTTAGTGATCATCGGATTATAGCTAGGATCGGCAAATTTCGCCAAATAAGCTAAATTTAGGGTAGGAGCGACGGGAATTAAGAATTTAGTCTGGGGAGCCTGCGCGTGTATCTTTTCAGCAATGGCTAGGGTTAGGGGTACACCCTGGGCTAATTTCGAGGGTTTGGAACCCGGGAGGAGTGCAATTAAGGTAGCATCATCAGGGGTGATAGCAGTGGGCAAATCCACCATTAAATCGCCGATAACAGTAAATTTATGCTGATATTGTTGGGGAATATTATTTAATACACTTGTATTCATCACGGCAAAGCGATCGATCCCCCGATACCAACGCGCTTCCCATTCCGCATAGATAATCGTGCGATAACCCAAACGTTTACCGATGGTGAGGGCAAAAAATTGATCGCCCCCTAAAAATAAAACGATGCCCTTGGGGTGCCAATCCCAATTATCGGCGGTTTTTCCCCAGAAAAGAAAATTAAAGAAGTTTTCTGGCGACTGGACTCGATCGACCTCCGGATATTTCCTAACTACTTCCGTTTCCGCCCCCATAGAATGAGTACAAGGGGAAAGAATCACCGAAATCCGCAACAGCGATCGATCTTCTGTTAAGTTTTGTCGCAATCTCTTGACAACTGGACGCACCCATGTAGATATTTCTCCAGGACCATTGGAGAGAATGAGAAGATCAACAGGAGAATCAAACATGATAAGTAGTCGTGCAAAATTAATGTCTTGGTTAGGATAGGCAAAAGGCAAAAGGCAAAAGGCACTCATGCAAGGAGTGGTTAGATATGTGTAATTAATTTTGCTTAGGTACTTATCAAGTAAAAAGTTCCCCGTTGCGGTGTTGCCTACTTGCCATTGAATAAAGAACGAATTGCCTGATGTTTAGGGTGATCAAATTCTGGGGGAACCTTGCGGGTATCGGTAATCAACCAATCCAAGGCTGCCGCTTCCACATCGATCGCCGCGCCGGTTTTATCAACACAGTAGCGCCCAAAGACCAACTTATCCACCAAACGCGCCCCTGAACCGAGGCGAGAATATTCAAAAATAACGCTATTATCCACTGTTGCGCCGCCACAAATCCAACAATTTGGGCCAATCATACTCGGACCGACAATTTTCGCCCCGTCTTCAATGCGCGTCATTGCCCCGATATACACAGGTCCGGTAATATCGACTCGATCCCAGTTTACCCCCACATTTAAGCCCGTGTAGATGCCCGGTTTGACTTCGATGCCGGGGATAGCAACATTTTTAATTTTCCTGGATAACACCCCGCGAATTGCCTGCCAGTAGTCGGGGACTTTACCAATATCCACCCATTCAAAATCCATGTTTAAAGCGTAGAAAGGCGCAGCTTTAGCGACTAATTGGGGGAACAAATCGCCACCAATGTCGTATTTACTATTAGGGGGAATAAAATCAATGATTTCTGGTTCAAAAATATAGATACCCGTGTTAATGCAGGTACTCAAAGCTTCATCGATGGCGGGTTTTTCTTGGAAACTGAGAATCCTTCCTTCCTCGTCGCTAACTACCACCCCATAACTGGACACTTCCTCTCTGGGGACAGTTTTGGTGACGATAGTGGCGATCGCTCCTTTTTCTCGATGCCATTTAACGGCTGCGGTTAGATCGAGATCAATCAGCGCATCACCACAGAGAACCACAAAAGTATCGTCAAAAAAGGGATTAAAATCTTGAATTCGTCGTAAACCGCCCGCCGATCCTAGGGCATCACCGATTAACTCGCCCTCTTCGATTCTACCCTCGAAAGAATAGCCGATATGCACCCCAAAACGCTGACCATCGCGGAAATAACTCTCAATTTCTTCGGCTAAATGACTGACATTCACCATGATCTGATCAAAGCCATGCTGTCGCAACAGTTCCAATAAAAACTCCATCACCGGCTTTTGTAAAATCGGGATCAGGGGTTTGGGAATCGTATGGGTAATCGGACGGACACGAGTTCCTTTGCCTGCCGCCAAAATCATGGCTTTCATCGATATTTATTTCCTTTTGCGATCGAGGTTTGTAATTAAATCATGCCTAGTGTATCATTACTGGCTCGGAATCAGTGGTTATCGATCCTCTTGGGGGTACCTCGAAAAATAGATTTACTTCAGCATTGCACCGCCTGAAACCCTGATCAAACCTTGGTTTACTCTCAATTAGTGCGAAGATTTTCTCAATAAGTCCAATTGATCGAGCTACCCCTTGAGTAATTGATAACGGGAAAAAGTGAGAGATTTAACCCAGATTACACTGATGGACAAAATTAACAAATCAACTTTGCTGTAACTCATACTACTCAGTCCTCTAGGCTAAGATGATCAAAAAAACGCAAGTTTTTAAATTGATGGGCAAAAAAAGTTTAATTTTAGCCAATAACCAAGGCGTTATGTCTAGGCTACCTCGAAAAATCGAATTTTGAGGGACGGAGCGCCTTGTTAGTTCTTGAAAATAATTCCCTCTTCATCAATGTAGATCAAGGAGATTTCCTCGACCAACACTTTGTTAACAAAATCTTTTATTCGAGGTGTCCTTGAGCATTAGATCAACCTAGACTCCTTGCCTAATTTCCCCAACAATCCGGTTAACCCCAAGAAGTCTAGGCGAAAAATGGTGAGCAAAAATTTGACTACTTGAGATATTGACACTCCCGTCGCTAAAAGCGAGGGATTCTTGGTTCACTGACTCAAGTTGTCTTAGCAGGTATTTCTACCAACCAAAATAGAGCTTAAATCTCCCCAAGCGTTTAGGTCTAACGACCAGCTTCCGATATGCCCTATCGTAGCTTTTTTGAGTATATTCAAGGCCGCCATTTTGTCTCTATCTTCCACATATCCGCAAGAACAAACATGAGTTCTGACTGATAGAGACTTTTGGATTAACCGACCACAATTAAGGCATTCTTGACTTGTATAGGCTGGATTAACTGCAATAGTTAATCGGCCGTATTTAATGCCAAAATACTCAATCCATTTTCTCAATTGTGACCAACCAGCATCATTAATACTCTTGGCTAGTTTTCGATTACGCACAAGGTTCTTGACTTTTAAATCTTCATATGCTATCAAGTCGTTTGACTGAATTAAACGGAGTGCCAATTTTTTAGCAAACTCTTCTCGTTGCCTACTTACTTTTAAGTGTCCCTTGGCGTATTTTTGACTAGCTTTTTTGTAGTTATTAGACTGCTTTTGTCCTCTCTTAAACTTTTTCGACTTTCTTCTATTCAGTTTATTAAGACGCTTCTCGGCTTTTCGATAATACTTAGGAGGCTCTACTGTATTCCCGTTGCTGTCAGCATAAAGATATTTTAACCCCATATCTAATCCTAGGCAATGACCCGTCGATTCTGATTGTGGGGTTATATCTCTAGCATCGAGTTTTAGCATTAACTGGCAATAATATCCATCAGCCCTTTTAACTATTCTTATCCGTTGAATTTGCCATTCTTGAAAATAAAACAAGTCTCGACTACCAATTAGTTTTAACTCCCCAATGTTTTTTCCATCAGTGAAAGTTATTCTCTTGGAATTTCGATTAAGTTTCCAACCTGACTTTTTAAACTCAACAGAATGAGTACGTTTAGAGTATTTAGGATATCCTTTCTTACCAGCAATTTTGTTCTTACAGTTATTATAGAACCTAAGAATAGCAGTCCAAGTCCGTTCGCAAGCCTGTTGACAAGCTGTAGAGTTAAGGTCTTGAACAAAAGGGTATT